>NZ_CP025989.1:300000-600000 GCF_003072485.1 Candidatus Fokinia solitaria | reverse complement strand
TTATCATAATCTACGCCAACTAATAAGCAGTTTTCTATTTCATCTTTCAAGTATAGTCCAGTAAGAGAGTATAAAAATTGGATATCTATTAGTATGATATCTGTGTTTGCGGAAAGAAGTGTTTTGATTGAAGATGCTATATTTCTATGGATCATATACTGATCAGCTTTGAAAAATTTATGTGTAATGTATTGTAATATGGAAAGTGATGTCTTACTTACAATTGCTTTCAATAAGAGTTCTCTCAAACGTTGCAATGTTGAAGATGGAAGTGTGATTTTTTCCGCAAGAACTGAATTGGAGATAAGAAGTAGCGTTTCTACTTCAGATATATGCTGTTTACCGTAGAGTAAGTATTTTTGCAGCATTGGTACTGCTTTGTCGTACTTTTTCATGTGAAAGTAAGACACTCCTGCTATGTAATCCATCTCAGAATCATGATATTTCAGAAATTTTGTCAATATCCAAGCTCTGAAGACGGCATCTTGAAAATTACATTTGGAGAAGTGGTATTGCATTATAGAGTATTGCGCTTCAATAGGTGAGCGCAACTTTGCCTTGATATCTAGTATCGAAG
This sequence comes from Candidatus Fokinia solitaria, assembly GCF_003072485.1. Classification (NCBI taxonomy): domain Bacteria; kingdom Pseudomonadati; phylum Pseudomonadota; class Alphaproteobacteria; order Rickettsiales; family Candidatus Midichloriaceae; genus Candidatus Fokinia; species Candidatus Fokinia solitaria. The sequence goes on along the minus strand of NZ_CP025989.1, from coordinate 599,423 downwards.
AGTATGAGTTCAGTAATAACGCATTAAATCCTATAACAAGCCCTTTTGCCATTGCTGCTAATAGTCCGAATATAGCCTTAGGACTGATGGAGCTTTTGAAAAGATTTATCATTGATAATCTTTATGCAACCTTTATATCATGATAATCGATATAAGATACATGTAAAGTACATTGTACTATATCAGCATATTTCTAGTGCATCTTGGTAACTTAATGATAGCATTATTGAGTTCTGGCGTGACTATTACTTGACATCCTAATCTAGAAGTAGATGTGAGTCCAAAAGCTAAGTCTAGCATATCATCTTCTTCGGAAGATGGTTTACTCAATTTGGCATACGTCTCTTGCTCGAGAATGATATGACATGTAGAGCATGCTAAAGCACCTTCGCATGCACCTTCAATTGGTATATGAAATTTTCTTGCTATCTCGAGTATTGATAGCCCTACTGTTGCTTGTACAGTTATTTTATTACTATCCTTATCGAAGAAATGAAGAGTAACTTCTTTCATGACAATGCTGCATAAAAAGTTTTACGTATAAGTGAAAGATACCATAACTACATCTATAGTGCATTGTTTTTTATAGAAAGACAGCGACTAAGCTATAGTGAATTTCCTTATTTTTGACTTAATTTGGTAATAAAGTTATCTACGCCTTCTCGTAGGATAATTGATCTAAATTCCTCTTTTTGATTTAGCAAAAGACTGAATCCTTCAGCTGATATATTCCATATTTTTAATTCTTTTCCATCATATGTACAGTCAAAGGTAATGTTAGTAGGTTCTTTACGTTGTTCGTTCGTCATAAGTATTATAGATGCTTTGATTCTATAATTATCTTTACTTAATTCTCTTACATCTCCTACTTTTATATCGCTGCTAATGTATTTTTGTATTTTAGGAATATACTGCTTCACCATGTATGAAGAGTATGCTTTTATATAAGAATTTTTTTGAACTTCACTCATATTATTCCAGAATGATGAAGCAGCAAACTGCGCCATTTGCTCTACACTCATAGTATTATACAGTATCTCCTCCAGTGCTTTCTCTTTCTGTTGTGACGAGGAGTTCTTGTTATTCATAATGCTGAACGTTTTTTCCGACACTTCAGCACACTTTCTTGTAAACGCTTCTTTGATGTGCAATGCTGCAGAATCCGCATACGATACAGAAGCGAAGATGGAACACAAGAAAGTGAAAGCAACGATAAAAGAGCAGCGAATGAGATTGCGTTGTGTTGACATATATTTAATCTAACGAGATGTACATATTAATATTATATAAAATCTATCTCATATATTAAAGTTTAAATAATAAATACTAGCGCTCATTATAACTAAAATTACTTAAACATATCTCTAATTCTCGAAAAAAAGCCCGTAACGCTAGGGTATGAGTTATCTTGTGTAGATTCAGCAAAGTGTTTTAAGATGTCTTTTTGAGATTCAGTGAGCTTTGTAGGTACTTCCACTTTTATGCGTACGTATAGATCTCCGTAATTGGAGTAATTGACGACGGGCATGCCTTTCTGTTTTAATCTAAATACTGCACTTGATTGAGTGCCTTCTGGAATTTGTATTTTTATAAGATTTTTATCTATATTGTAAAATTCTACTTCTCCTCCAAGCGCTGCAACATGGAACTTCACTGGCACTTCGCACTCTAGATCGTTTCCATTTCTCTTATAAAATTCATGTCCCATTACTTCAATGAATACAAATAGAGAGCCACTCATCCCTCCTCTGATACCTGCTTCTCCTTCATTCTGAATTTTTATTTTATCTCCACTTCTAATGCCCTTAGGTATCGATACTGATATCGAACGATCTTTCTGTACTCTTCCAGTGCCTTTACAAGTCGGACATGGATTCTTTAAATCATACCCGCAACCATTGCAGTATTTACATGTATTTTGCACTGCGAAAAATCCTTGTTGGTATTGCATGGTGCCACTTCCTTTACAATGAGAGCATTCGATAAAATTTTTATCACCATTTTTTCCGCCGGTGCCAGTACAGTCTCCGCATCTCACATATGAGCGGAATTCTATTGGATGTTTCTTTCCATTATACGCGTCCTCTAGTGTAATTGATAAGTCATATTTTAGATCTGCGCCAGGACTTTCCATAGGTCTTTTTTTCTGTCTTCTACCACCGGAAAATTCGTTAAAGATACCACTGAAAAAATCAGAAAAGTCAGAAAAATCATGACTACTGTTTGCACTAGAAAACCCGTGTCCTGCACCTGCACTACCGAACTTATCATATGACGCTCTTTTTGTGCTATCACTTAATGTTTCGTAAGCTTCGTTTATTTCTTTGAATTTTTGTTCTGCTTTTTTATCACCGTTATTTCTATCCGGATGATATTGCATAGCAAGCTTCCTATAAGCTTTTTTTATTTCATCGGTATCGGCACTTCTAGAGACTCCGAGTACTTTGTAATAATCCTTATCGGACATGTCAAAAATTTAACTGAGTAAGCACAAATACCTAATATAGGGTGCAAAATATTGAATTCAAGTTATTACCTATTATAGAACGACGGCAAGTACTTCACCTCCGACTTTCATTTCTCGTGCCTCACGATCTGGAAGAAGTCCCTTTGGAGTAGAGAGTATTACCGTGCCTAAACCGTCCATGTACCTAGGTATTCTATCTGCGCCAGTATACACTTTACAGCCGGGCCTAGAAACTACTCCAATTTTCTTGATGACGCTTTGAGAGTGATAGTACTTTAAAGTAACTTTTATAAATCTTACTCCCTTTCTTTCTTCAAAAATTTCAAAACCTTCTATATAGCCTTCAGTTTTGAGGAGATTAAGAAGATTTACCAATAATTTGGAATATTGCAAAATAGTAAAATCACGTTTCACCATACATGCATTTCTAATTCTCGTGATAGAGTCGCAAAAAATGCTATTTAGAGACATTTGAAGAGTAATAGATAAAATCAATACGGGGAGTATATAAAATACGTCTAACCAGTGCAATAATTTTACCTACAGGTAGCGAAGATATCAAGCGAAATAAAATGGCGGGAGCGACGAGACTTGAACTCGCGACCTTCGGCGTGACAGGCCGACGCTCTAACCAACTGAGCTACGCCCCCTAGCGAAAAGCATGGTGGGCAATGACAGGTTCGAACTGCCGACCTCCTCGGTGTAAACGAGATGCTCTACCAGCTGAGCTAATTGCCCGTGCGCACTTGAACAGGATGGCGTACCAGTCTGTTCAAATACTTCACTGTACCAGTTCGTAACACAAAACGTTTCTTTGCACAAGATATATCAGTGTTGATAAACGATATATGTTTTAAGATATCGTTATTGAATACAAAATTATTTACTGTACACTACTGTGAGTGTATGACGTGCGTTAATATAATACGTTATGGAAAATGTGGTAATTCGCGGCTATTCCGGAAAGTTGGATGGCTATTTTCATAGAGCATTTCTTCTGACAGCACCGTCAGTTCTCATATTGTCCGGATCTCCTGATGAATGTAGTATGAACAACGAACTTATCAAATCTACTTTCAAAAGATTTGCTAATAGAGGATTTTCAGTGCTGCGTTATGATCACAGAGGTGTAGGGCGTTCTGAAGGAGAATTCAAAAAAAATATCGGAGAGTTGGTAGATGTGTCATTAGCTGTAGATTGGCTGAGAGACTCTGTACCTCAATCATCGCAATTAGTAGTCTTTGGATTTTCTTATGGTGCAGTGTTGGCATTGCGTATTTTTATGAGAAGACCTGATATCGGATATTTTGTATTATGCTCTCCTCTTGAGTGTAAATCTGATTCTAACTTTGTATCACCATGTCCTGGACCTGGTACTATCATCTATCCTTCCGGTGATTCAAAAATGATCAATGATAGCACTGTAAACTTATATCATAGATTAAGTGGACAGCAGCGATTTGAAATACGGTGCTCGATAGTGAAGGATGCAGTGCATGACTTTAGCAACAGGATGGATGAATTTATGGATAAGTTAGATGACTGTATTACGTATTTATTGGATAACAAATATAAATCAGAAAGGGCGAATTTATACGGAAAACGCAGGAAGAAGATTATAGAGAATACACTTATGGCGCAATGCTAGGAAGGAGATTGTCTTGATTCACGTTATGATATCACGTAGCATCATGCTGCGTACGCCGAATTAGCTCAGTGGTAGAGCAACCGCCTTGTAAGCGGTAGGTCATCTGTTCAAATCAGATATTCGGCACCATTAGAAATCTGTTGTACGTTACTATCTTACATAAGATATGTATTCTTCTGATTGAGATGCGAAAATAATTTCTCTTAAGCGATTTGTAGTTGCATAGAGTCTTTTATTTGAGATAATAAGTAGTACGTAAACTTGATCTATACATGCTATGTCTCATTACGTTATTGACGTGACTGATAAAGATTTTAATGCTTCCGTTGTAGAAGTAGGTGGTTATGTTTTAGTGGATTTTTGGGCACCATGGTGCGGACCATGTAAAGCGCTTTCTCCAGTGTTGGAAAGTCTTGCGAAATCTTATGAAGGACGTGTGAAAGTTTGTAAGATGAATGTAGATGAAAATACTGAAATTGTTGCTTCCGTAGGAGTTAGAGGAATTCCAATGCTTGTTCTATATAAAGATGGAAAGCAGATTGCATCTCAAGTAGGTGCAGCTACCTTGGAACAGTTAGATGTGTGGATAAAGAGTTATATTGAACAGCGATAATTTTTTTATGAATAGAGGTAAAGCAGTTGTGCTATTGAGTGGTGGATTAGATTCAGTAACTGTAGCACATTATGTTAAGAATGAGCTGCAGTTTGATATATGTGCTATTACATTCTTGTATGGACAGATGAATGCAGCTGAAATCGAATTTGCAAAGTTCAATGCGCATAAATTAGATGTTTTCGAACATATATTCGTTACGCTTGATATCTCTCATATCTCTTACTCTTCGTTGATAGATTCTGCACTGCCTCTTCCGTTAGATAGAGAAGTAAGTGATATAGAACGTCAGAATGTGCCATCTACTTATGTGCCAGCACGAAATATGATTTTTCTATCTCATGCTGCATGTTATGCAGAAACTATAAAAAGTTACGATATATTTATCGGTGTCAATTCTGTCGATTATTCAGGATATCCGGATTGCCGTAGTGGATTTATTACAGCATTTCAGAATGCAATTAATCAAGGATGCAATTTGTATGCAAATGGTAAAAAGCCTCTTAGAGTTCATGCGCCTTTGGCACGTTATAGTAAAGCCGATATAGTAAAGCTTGGACTTAAGAATGGAGTAGATTACTCAATGACGTTGAGTTGCTATAGACCATTGGTGAAAGAGAGTATAGAGCCAAGACAGCTATCAGTCACAAATTGCGGAAGATGCGATGCTTGTAGACTTCGTGATATTGGAATGACGGCGAACAATCTTCAAGGAGGTTCGAGAACTGTAATGATAGCACTGTAAACTTATATCATAGATTAAGTGGACAGCAGCGATTTGAAATACGGTGCTCGATAGTGAAGGATGCAGTACATGACTTTAGCAATAGGATGGATGAATTTATGGATAAGTTAGATGACTGTATTACGTATTTATTGGATAACAAATATAAATCAGAAAGAGCGAATTTATACGGAAAACGTAGGAAGAAGATTATAGAGAATACACTTATGGCGCAATGCTAGGAAGGAGATTGTCTTGATTCACGTTATGATATCACGTAGCATCATGCTGCGTACGCCGAATTAGCTCAGTGGTAGAGCAACCGCCTTGTAAGCGGTAGGTCATCTGTTCAAATTACGATGTGACAATACTTAGATGTGCATCGCAGAAGTATAGTAATTTGAAAATATAAAAGTGAATGATCAAACATGTGCTAATATAGTTATGTGCAGTAACCTTTTTCAATAACGTTGTGAAAGAGGCTTCCAAAACAGTTGTCATACCTTTTCATCTATACAGAGTTGTGCGCAAAAACTGTGATAGATGAAAGTACTTCTCTTCATGAATTCATCAACGATCGTAAAAGACCGAAAAGCGCTATAGCGCGACTATGCGCCAAGTGTGACGAATGATGCTTTTTAGAAACTATACGCAATTCTAAAGGTAATAAGATATTGATCAGAAAATTGCAATTCAGGATTACTGATCTTAATGAGATCAGAGCCTTGTGCTATAGCATTGACTTTTAGCGCGGTACAAGATGCTACTTGTTGTGCATTTTCTGTAATCTGATAGTTTGTATTACTTACATTCGCATACGTTTTCTCATCAGAGATTTGTATCTTATCGTCAAATCTAGTAAATCCTAATTCTAATACCATCTTATTTATTTCTGTACGTATACCTGCACCGTAAGAGTAGTACAGATTTATGCCGCCGATATCGAAGAGGTTAGATTGCGAATCACTAATGACAGTGACCATAGTTGCGGGAGTGAGACAGTTTGCGTCAGAATATACTATATTAGAAGTAGTAGTGATCCTTTTACGAGAATTAAAATCGAATAGCAGATTAGTATACGCAGCTCCAACGCTTCCATTTAAAAAACAGCCAATAGAGAAGTGTTTACAAAAATCTACAGTACCACCGAATTTTGTTTGCAATGTTAATGTAGTAAAGTTAAGTTCTTTTAATATTTCTGATTGCTCTCTCCCTTTCTTTTGGCAATACTGAAAGTAAGATAGAGTAGGGCCAGAATACAGGAAAATTCTACCTTTATCGTATGTAGCTTGTCTTACGAGATATAACAAATCTGCACTAATCCCATTCAAAGCCGATTTCTGACTTATATCTGTTATGTTATTAAATTTTTCTGATGAAGATGGTGCGATATTTTGCTGTATACCACTTGTCGCTTTTATGTCTAAATTGTTGTTATAAAGAAATGAGAATCCGAGTTCGCATGTTTTTTGATTAAAATTTGGAGTAGTGAAAGTATTAGTAAACTGAGGCTGATACCTTTCAACTGAAGCCTCCGCTGCAGAGATATTGATTGCAAGCGCAAGAAGTAATAGAAAAGGAGACACACGCATCGAAGTAAAACAATCTGAATAATGTAGTATAATTACGCCATATATTAGCTTATCGGTAGATCTTGTCAATCTATAGACTGCTTATTCTGTACAAGATGTCTTTTTGATATTATATATCGTCTCCAATTCATAATTACTTTGTTATAAAACTGCTTTTTGTGAAATTTGTACTATTGGCATAATATGTGAACATTGAGATAATTTCTGCAGATATTTCTTCTATTCCTCTGTAAGTGGCATTTATAACGTCAATATCTAGTTCTCTGAATATGTCTCTTGCGCTTTTTACTTCCGTATTAATGATACTAATATCGGTATAATTGCCATATGCAAGTGTTTTTACCGTTGTTTGTACAGTATTTTCCATAAGAAATCTGTGTTTTCGCTTTTGATATATTGTTTGCGCATCTAAGTCTATACCTACAATAAATGTGCTGTATTTTATACGTCTTAACTCATTCATAATATAATCTCTGTACTCGAGTACGATCGGAATGTTAGCGACTTTATATCCTTTACACGCAAGATAAAATGAAATAGGAGTTTTAGAGCTTCTAGATACTCCAAGCAGTACAATATCAGCGTTTTCTACGTCATCAATTTTAGTACCATCATCGTGCTCTATTGCAAATCTGACGCTTTCTGCTACGTCATAATGTTTTTCTTCCAGTAAACTCTTACCGAAATTTTTCCTTGCAGGTTTATTTATGATAGATTGTATCTTCAAGGAAGGTTCTTCAATTGGAGAAAAAGAGTATATATTCTTCTTTTTTAGCGCGTCTGTTAAATACCTTTTAACTTCATCATCTGCTATTGTGTATATTACTATATTCTCATAACTGTGATCGATCGTATTAAGCATATCAGATGCTTTTTCCACGCTTCTCACAAATGACCATAAATACTCATCAACCTTCAGATCTGAGAATTGAGTTATTACAGCTCTTCCAAGTTCTTTAACGGTATTACCAGAAGAATCCGATACTAAATGTAGATGGATATGCATTGAAAACAAAGTTTGCGAGTAGTATCCATAATGAAGATAAAAGGTGCTTAGATGTTTGTATATATGATAATAATAGGTTTAGGAAATATAGGGCGTAAATATTGCGGTACGCGCCATAATGTAGGATTTGATTGTATTGATACTATAAGTCAAAGATATAATGTAAAACTCGGAAAAGCTTATGATGGCGAGTTTGGAGTAATTGAAGCGGCGTTACATGATGTAGGTATCAAAAAATTATTCTTGTTTAAACCTGGTAAGTATATGAATAATTCGGGAGAACCAGCGCAAAAAGTAGTACACTACTGGAAAATTTCAATTGATAACGTGATAGTGATACATGATGATTTAGATATCAAATGCGGCACTATCAGAATCAAAAAAGGAGGAAGTAGTGGAGGACATAACGGTATTAAATCAATAGACTCTTGCTTAGGTAATGATTATTGGAGAATCAGAATTGGTATAGGGAAAGATAAGCTCGCTTCAGCTAGTGATTTCGTCTTGCAAAGCTTCTTGAAAGAAGAGAGAATTCTCGTCGATAGAGTATATGATATATTATCGTCAAATATTGAGGATATAAAGCTGATCACTTCAAATGAAGTTGCAAGGGCAGATTTAGTGAATAAAGTGAACAACGTGCAATACGTATAACGTGTAGAAGTAGATGATATTTGTTTGAAATAAGTATGAATAACGTAAAGGAGATTTTGTCGAAAATAGAGAAAAATTTAGATAATCTTTCTCTCGGTTCGAGAGTGGTAGTTGCGATGTCCGGAGGTGTGGATAGTTCTGTTGCTGCAGCAGTTCTAAAGCATATGGGGTATGATGTGATTGGAGTAACGTTACAGTTATACGATAGCGATTCTTTAGAGAACAGAAAAGGCGCATGTTGTGCAGGTATAGATATATACGATGCGCAAATGGTTGCGCAGAAAATAGGTATAAAACATTACGTATTCAATTATAAGGATAATTTTTTTAACTCCGTCGTATCGAAATTTATCGATAGTTATGAGAATGGAGAAACTCCTATTCCATGTATATTGTGTAATCAAACTGTAAAATTTGAAGACTTGTTGAAAGCTGCAACGTTGCTTGATGCCTCATGCATGGTGACAGGGCATTACGTGAGGAAAATATCTAAGAATAATGCATGTCATTTGTTGAAGGGTATTAGTAACCTAAAAGATCAAAGCTATTTTTTATTTTCTGTAACAAAGGAGCAGCTTTCTTTCTTGAGATTTCCATTAGGTAACTTGGAAAAAACGGAAACAAGAATGTTAGCAGAGTATTTTAAGCTAGATGTGGCAAAGAAGCGTGATAGTCAAGATATATGCTTTGTACCGAATGGCAATTACAGAGATGTTATAAGAAAATATAGAAGTGATTTAAAAAAAGGAAGTATAGTGCATGTCAGTAGTGGCGCAATTTTAGGAGAACATGCAGGTATTGTGAATTATACAATAGGACAAAGAAGAGGTATCGGAATTCAAAGCAAAGAACCATTGTATGTTGTTAAGTTAGAAGCGGCAACTAACACGGTATTTGTTGGAGAAAGATGTTATCTTAGTACAAAAATAGTGCATGTTAGAGATATAAACTGGCTTGCAGAAGATCTATATAATATAGATTCATCATTTCATACTATAGATTGTACGGTAAAGTTGCGATCTGCGCATAAAGGTACAGAAGCTTCCATAAGATTTAATGAAAAAGACTATAGTACTGGTATAGTGACTCTATTCTCAAGCTATGATGGTGTAACTCCAGGACAAGCCTGTGTTATGTATGACGGTGACAGAATGTTAGGAGGAGGATGGATTGTAAAAATTAAAGAATGAGATTCATATCTTAATATCTATATTATCATATTGAAATTAATAGAAATGATAGCTAGAATTCAAAAAAAGATTGTATAGCTAAGGACGTGGGGTATCGCTTTGAAGCATTTTATAGCGGTGGTAGTTATGGTTTACGAAAAGTAGAGGACGATACTGAAAATGTTTACGCGGGGCGGGGTATTCTCCTGGAGAATATTGCCGTTTCCATTGAAGGGCTTGATATATCGGATGTAGTAAGCGCAAAGAGTGAAAACGGTCTTTGTATAGGACATATAGGATGTGGACGTATAACGGACTTAGATATGGAAGCGAAAGCGAAATTTAATGTAGGTGATATAGTGCTGTATATCAAAAAGAGCGGTAAGACGCTTAGCAAATATGTCGTCCTAAATGCTTCGAATATCCTTATTCTACCGAATTGGTTGCAGCCAAACGTTGCTGTATCTATGTTTTTCAAATTGATACAAGCGTACATTTTACTTGCGAAAGTATATATAGTTTTTGATGGTACGGTAGTCTTGATACATAATGCTACTTCCGCTGAATCTATTATTCTTGGAGTTATAGCACAATACGCAAAAGCAAAAAAAGTAATAGGAGTCGTAAAGAAAGGTGCGAATATCTCTTCTGAAGTACGAGTTGGATGTAATGACTTTATAACACTTGACGATGATAGCGCATTTCTAAGTCAAATTAAAAATTTAACCGAATATTCTGGTGTACATGTAACGTATGATAATATGGGGACTTCTTCTATACCGTATTCGGTGAATGCGCTGCTAAATTTCGGTACAATCGTGAATTACGGCAGTTTAGGGCAGCCTATTGACTCAATCGACGTGAAGTTACTGCAAGAAAAGTCTCTATTCTTTACGAAATGCTCAGTATTACAGTATCAATTCATTTCTCAAGCGAGCTTCGTATTAAATATGCTATATTCCTTTGATCTTTTAGCTAAAAAAATAGCATCACTTCCTATAGAGGCTGTATCAGCAGATGAAGTAGTATCAAAATTTCCCTCAATCATCAAAGCATTCGTTGAAGATAGTAGCGCAAATTCTTTTGTTGTGACTTTTTAATGTGGCTATGAAGAGCTTTACAAATACCATACGAAATTTTTTTGTTCTCGTAGTATTTCTCTCATGTACGATATGTATGAGTTTGTACGTCTCTGGCTATATATTTATGATATCTCAAGATTATTCAAATCTTTCAAGTATCGAAGCTATCATAAGTATAAAAGCAAATATCACAATGCTACTAGATATGATGTATTGGATGATAAACAACTACAGCGCTATAACGTTTTGGAGTTATAATTATATCTTACCGCGATATGTCATTTCCATTTGTGCGCCTATGTTTTTGCAGTTTTTTCTACTATTTCGCTATAGAAGTAAATTGCATGAGATACGTCCGTTTCAAGAGGAAGAGTCAATTTATGGAGACGCTCATTGGGCTACTAAAGGTGAAATAGAGAAAGCGGGATTGAGAAAGAAAAATGGAATGTTACTCGGAGAAGATCAGGATGGACTTTATGTTGCAGATGGTTATCAGCATGCTTTACTTTTTGCTCCTACAGGCTCTGGTAAAGGTGTAGGATTTGCGATACCGAATCTTCTTTTTTGGGAAGAGTCACTCATTGTGCATGATATTAAGTTGGAGAACTATGAATTAACAAGCGGATGGAGGGAAAAAGCGGGGCAGAAAGTATTTGTATGGAATCCTGCTGATCCGGATGGTATAACGCACTGCTATAATCCGCTGGATTGGGTGAGTGATAAACCTGGACAGATGATTGATGATATACAAAAAATTGCGAATCTTTTACTTGCTAAAAAAGATTTCTGGGAGAATGAAGCGCGTACTCTCTTCCTTGGAATAGCATTATATATAATAGCAAAGGGAGATAGACTATCATTCGGAGAAGTTACGAGAGTGTTAAGAAGTGATGATATGGCGTACACTCTTGCTGTAGGGCTTGATACGTTAGGAGAGATAATACATCCCGTAGGATATATGAATCTCGCTGCATTTCTTCAGAAAGCGGATAAAGAAAGATCTGGTGTAGCTTCTACTCTCAGCTCTGCTTTAGAGTTATGGGCTAATCCTTTAATTGACGTTGCTACCGCTACTAGTGATTTCAATTTTTCTGTGATGAGAAGAGAGAAAATTACGGTATATGTCGGTCTAACGCCTGATAACTTAAAACGCTTGCAATCTTTGATGCAAGTGTTTTATCAGCAAGCTACTGAGTTTTTAACGAGAAAATTACCAGGCGCAGATGAGCCATATGGAGTGATGTTTCTGATGGATGAATTTCCAACTCTTGGAAGAATGGATCAGTTTATGAACGGAATTGCTTACTTTAGAGGATATCACGTTAGGCTGTTTCTGATAGTGCAAGATACGCAGCAGCTTAAAGGAATATATGAAGAACCAGGAATGAATTCTTTTCTTTCAAATAGTACGTATAGGATCACATTTGCCGCTAATAATATGGAAACTGCTAATCTTATATCGCAGTTGTGTGGTAATAAAAGTGCGAGACAAGTGTCTTCGAGTGAGCCAGAGTTTTTCGATTTAAATCCGTCGTCGCGATCTTTAAGCGTTTCTAAGACGCAAAGGGCATTGTTATTACCTCAAGAAGTGATTTCATTACCTAGAGATGAACAAATCATATTGATTGAATCGCAACCTCCTATAAAAGCGAAGAAAATCATGTATTACAAAAATAAGCTATTTACCGAAAGATTATTACCAAAGACTGCAATACCTAAACAAGAAGCGTATAAAATTGCGGGACGTGATGATGAGAATGCATCTAGCATTGATGTAGATAACGCTATTCAGATAGAAGAAGACAAGTCTTAGATAGAATGTCCATTGATCTGCGTGAGGGTGTAAGATTTTTGACTTTGCGCTATGCAAAGACATCAAGCAGGTGAGTATTGTAGCATGACTATTTCGAAGTAATAGCCTGGTAAGTGTACTATTATATGCTTTGCTTTATGGTATTTTTATTTACTTGACTACGTTGTCAGTCTTTTTTATCTTTCCGAGTAGTTAAAACATACGCATTTTCAAATGAAAAAATGATAGATAATAGAAAAGAACAAGAGCGTGCCGCATTACATTCAGCTATTTGGCAAATGGCTAATGATTTACGCGGAAGTGTTGACGGATGGGATTTTAAGCAATATGTGCTTGGAATGATATTTTATCGCTTTCTTTCAGAACGTTTTGTATCTTATATCAACGAGCAGAATAACAAGGGACAGAATACAGCAAAAGCTTTCGATTATGCGAGTTTAACGGATGAGGAAGCAAAGCGAGAGTGCCAAGAGGCTTTTACTGAGGAAAAAGGATATTTTATACTTCCAAGTCAGCTATTTGATAGCGTACAAAAACGCGCTGCTAAAGATGAAAATTTAAACGAAACTTTACAAAATATTTTTCAGAGTATTGAAAGATCTGCTATCGGTAAAGAAAGTGAAAGTGATATAAAAGGATTATTCGACGATATAGATGTTAATAGTAGTAAGCTTGGTGCTACAGTAAGAAAGCGCAATGAGTTACTGTTTAAGCTAATAAATGCGGTAAGCGCTATAAATTTTGGCAATTATGCTGATAGTACAATCGATGGTGCAGGTGATGCTTATGAATACCTGATGGGAATGTACGCTTCTAGCGCAGGTAAGTCAGGTGGTGAGTTTTTTACTCCGCAAGAAGTTTCAGAGTTACTTGCTAATCTCGCTATCGATGGTAGAGAAAAGGTATATAGTGTCTATGATCCTGCTTGTGGTTCTGGTTCATTGCTTCTCAAATTCACAAAGATGGGGAGAAACGTAGAATTTTATGGTCAAGAGATCAATCTCACAACATATAATCTCTGTCGTATGAACATGTTTTTGCACGGTATTGATTATGATCGCTTTGAAATTGAGCATGGCGATACTCTGACAGAGCCATATCAGCATAAGAGAACATTTGATGCAATTGTTTCAAATCCTCCATACTCTACCAAATGGAATGGAGATGCAGATCAACAGCTAGTTAATGATCCACGTTTTTCATCCACTGCGCTAGCACCTAGAAGTAAGGCTGATCTTGCGTTTGTAATGCATTCGTTGTCAGTGCTCAAGGAAAACGGTACAGCTGCGATTGTCTGCTTTCCTGGCGTGTTATATCGTGCCGGTGCAGAGCAAAAGATCAGAAAATATCTAATTGAGTGCAATCATATCGATGCCGTTATTCAGTTACCTTCAGATCTATTTTTTGGCACATCAATAGGTACATGTATCTTAGTTTTGAAAAAGAATAGAACGAAAGATAGTAAGATATTGTTTATTGATGCAAGTGCGGAATTTATACGTGTATCAGCTAAGAACAAATTAACAACATCTAATATAGAAAAGATTGTGCAGTGCTATAATGGTCGTACTGAGCAGAAACACTTTTCACGACTTGTGGAATGTAATGAAGTTGCAGAAAATAGTTATAATGTTAGCGTAAGCGCTTATGTAGAGAAAGAAAGTGAGAACGACGCAGTAGATATTATCGAGCTTAATGCGGAAATCGCAGAAATTACGCAACGTCAAGCTGAGTTGCGTGCGCAAATTGATGCAATTGTAGCAAAACTGGAAGGTAAAAAGTCGCATGAATAAAATTGATGAATTAATTGCGAGATGTTGTAAAGATAACAACACGTATAGAGCATTAAGTGAAGTTTTAGATTATATACGTCCTGATAAGTATATTGTGCAATCAACAAAGTATGATAGTTCCTCTCCTATTCCCGTTTTGACTGCAGGTAAGAGCTTCATCTTAGGATATACAAATGAGCTGAATGGAGTTTATCATGCGAGTAGAGAAGTTCCTTCTATTATATTTGATGATTTTACTACATCTTGTCAGTGGGTAGATTTTGCTTTTAAAGTAAAAAGCTCTGCGATGAAGATTCTTATTCCGAAAGAAGGGGTAAATCTCAGATATGTGTACTACGCTATGAAGTGCATACGATATATTCCTTCAGATCATGCGCGTCAATGGCTCTCAAAATATTCTTGTTATAAGATTTTTTATCCGGCAATGGAAGTTCAAAAGGAGATTGTGACGATATTGGATGCATTTACTAAGTATGAAGCGGAACTGGCTGCGGAACTGGCTGCACGTAAGAAACAATATGAGTACTACCGTGATGCACTGTTTACATTTAGTGAACATGATGCACAGTTAGTGACATTAGCTTCGATAGGCAGTTTTATTCGTTGTAGTAGTGGATTGCAGAAAAAGGATTTTGCTACTCATGGTATAGGATGCATTCATTATGGAGAGATCTATACTTATTACGGTACGCATACAGATAGTACTAGGTCATTTGTATCAAAAGTCTTTGCTAAGAAGGGAAGAATGGCATGTACTGGAGATTTAATTATTGCTACTACAAGCGAAAATGATAGAGATGTATGTAAAGCAGTTGCGTGGCTTGGAAAAGATGAGATTGCAATTAGTTATCACGCGTGTATTTATCGTCATTCTCTACATCCGAAATACGTTGCGTATTTTTTTCAAACGCGATTCTTTCAAGAGCAAAAAAGACGTTATATATGTGGTACTAAAGTTAGAGAAGTGAATACAGAAAGTATGGGGAAATTTTTAATTCCAGTGCCGGCAATGGAGGAACAAGAGCGTATTGTTTCAATTCTTGATAAATTTGATTCAATGCTGAATGATCGCTCAGAAGGCTTACTATTCGAGATCGAAGCACGTAAGAAACAATATGAGTACTATCGTGATAATTTATTAACTTTTAAGAAAATGTGATGATTAGAGCTAATTCAGTTAAGGAAACTCAGAAAAGCACTGTTATTAAAGAGTATACGCCATCTAATGATGGTAAAAAGTACGACTCTGAAGCAGAGATCGAAGCTGAACTTATAAGAATTTTGACAGAAGAGAATGGATATGAATACTTACCATCTATTAAGAATAACAGAGCACTTTTGGATAATCTACGCGAGCGACTTTCATCTTTGAATAAGATAAAATTTACTGATAATGAATGGGAACATTACCGTAATGAATATCTAACTAAAAAAAATAGTGGAGTAAAAGAAAAGACAAAAAATGTGCAAGAGGACTACGTGTACAGTATGAAACGCGATGATGGCAGTACGAAGAATATCTATATCCTTAATAAAAGTGATAAAAACGGCAATCTCGGTGAGAATGTCATGCAAGTGATCAGTCAATATAAAGCTGGAGGAGAGCATAAGGATCAATGCGAAGCTGGAGGAGAGCATAAGAATCGATATGATGTTACTATTCTTGTTAATGGTCTTCCGCTGGTTCACATTGAATTAAAAAGTTATGCAGCTTCATTTTATGATGCATTCGCGCAAATTGAGCGTTATCAGCGAGAAAGCTTTGGTAGTGATGATGGGTTATTTGAATACGTGCAGATATTCGTAATTTCAAACGGTGCAGAGACAAAATATTATGCGAATAATACTCCAGAAAAGACAAAGTATAGCAAAGATAATGTTGGATTTCATGAAGTAACAAATTGGTGGACGGATGCTCAAAATACACGTATTGCGAAGCTTACCGATTTTGCAAGAACATTTCTTTCTAGACATTCGTTGTTCTCGATTTTAACTCGTTACTGTCTTATTAGAAAAGATTACTCAAAGAATAAAGAATTGTTGTGTGTGTTACGTCCATATCAAATTGCAGCGATAGAATGTATCCTTGAAAAAATTCGTACATCAACGGAAAGTAATCAGCTTGGTTGTAGGGAAGCTAATGGCTATATTTGGCATGCAACAGGTAGCGGAAAGACGATAACTAGTTTTAAAGTAGCGAAACTTGCAAGTGAGATAGATGGTATAGATAAGGTACTATTTGTGGTTGATCGAAAAGACTTAGATTATCAAACGACAGAAGAATATAATAATATCGAGAAAGATGCAGTAAATCAGACTTCAAATACAAAAAGTTTAGAAAGGCACTTATCTACAAGTTATGAGAAAAAAATTATAATCACCACTCTTCAAAAATTGAGAATATTCATTTCTAAAAATAAAAAGCACGATATTTTTAACAAGCATGTAATTTTAATTTTTGATGAATGTCATCGCTCGCATTTTGGTAAAACGCATATTGAAATCGTGAAAAATTTTAAGAAATATCACATTTTTGGATTTACAGGTACGCCAATTTTTCAGAAGAATTCTTCTTCTAGCAGTATTTCAGAGTTTCGTACTACCGAAGATATTTTCGGACAAAAACTTCACGCTTATACGATTCTGAATGCGATAAGTGATAGAAGTGTTCTGCAATTTATGGTGGATTACTGCTCTATTGACCTAAAAGCTAAAGATGATATAGAAGAGAAAGATATTCCTGGTATTGATAAAGAGAGTGCTTATTATTCACCAAACCGTATAGCGTTAATAACGAAGTATATCATTAGCCGCTTCGATCAAAAGACAAAACGAAATAAGAATTTGGATATAGAAGAGAAACGTAAGAACGGTTTTAATTCTATCTTTGCAGTAGGTTCAATCTATGCTGCGATAAAATATTATAAGCAGTTTAAAGCAGCAAAGACCGATTTGAATATAGCACTCATCTATAGCTTAAAGGAAAGCAATAAATCTGATGAAGATCTTGATGAAGATCTCGATGCTAATCCACACGAGTCCAGCGAAATGAATAGCAATGATTTTCTTGCTGTCGCGATCAAAGAGTATAATGAAATCTTTAAAACTGATTATAGCATTAGTACATATGACGCTTACTATCAGAATCTATCAAAAAGAATGAAAGATGGTCAAATCGATTTACTCATCGTGGTAGATATGTTTTTAACAGGATTTGATGCAAGAACTGTAAATACCTTATGGCTTGATAGAAAGCTACAATATCATAATTTAATTCAAGCATTCTCACGGACTAATCGTATTTCTAGTGCAGTAAAAAGCTATGGTCAAATCGTTGATTTTCGTAGTCAGCGGGATAATACTGAAGATGCTATTTGTCTTTTTAGTAATGAAGCGTCAACTAATACTGTTCTCGCAAGGAAATACGAAGATTATTATTCAGGATGGAATGAAGGAGGAAAGCATCATGAAGGATATGTTGACTTAGTTCAGCAGTTAAAAAAGCGTTTTCCATTACAGCAAAGTATTGAAAATGAAGAAGTGAAGAGGGAATTTTGTGAGATTTTTGCTCGTATTCTGCATTCTCATAATACCCTTTCTTTTTTTGATGACTTTGAAAAAGCTGAAGAAAGATTACCAGACGATATCTATCAAGATTATCTTGGTCGGTATAGTAACCTTTGTGCTGAGTATAAAAAGAATAGAAATCTTGAAAAAGAAGATATTAGTCTAGATATTACTGCTGAAATGGTCTTTGTAAACCAAATCGCTTACAATATTGATAACATTTTTGAGCTTTTGAAAAAGTATCAGTGCTATTCTGATAAAGAAGTGTTAAATGAGATACGCAGAAAGATCGAAGCTAGTCCTGAATTACACAGTAAAAGAGAACTAATTGAAAGCTTTATAGAGCAGTTGAAGAAAAATGCCGATGCTGTAATTGATAAAGATATTGAACAAAGATGGCAAAAGTATGTCGCACAGAGTCAGGAGAAAGAGCTTAATAAAATCATAGAAGAAGAAAAGCTAGATCCAGTAAAAACGAAAGATTATATGCAAGAAGCTTTTGCAACAGAAGAAATGCGATGTACTGGCACAAGGATGACAGACCTATGGCAGAAAGGCGTAAACAATTTTGAACGCGTTGGTAAGAAAGGAACAATATTTCAGCGTCTTTCTCTTTTCTTCGAGAAATACTCAAATTGCGATCTAAGAAGCAGCTTATATAAGTAGGAAGCTTTAGGTAGTCGATCAAAACTCTCCTTCCTTTATAATGAGATAGCAGTCTAAAGCCTTCATCTAGTGTAACTTAT
This sequence comes from Candidatus Fokinia solitaria, assembly GCF_003072485.1. Taxonomy (NCBI): domain Bacteria; kingdom Pseudomonadati; phylum Pseudomonadota; class Alphaproteobacteria; order Rickettsiales; family Candidatus Midichloriaceae; genus Candidatus Fokinia; species Candidatus Fokinia solitaria. The sequence goes on along the minus strand of NZ_CP025989.1, from coordinate 580,549 downwards.
CATTCAAATCTATTGTTGTTATGAGTGAGCGGATTAGTACGTGCTTGCGAGCTTATAAGCTACGCTACCTTATCATCTTCTTATCTCAAATAGGGAAGTCTGCCAAAGATTGAATTAGCGCAATGGTGGAGAGAGTAGGATTCGAACCTACGAACGCGTATGCGGGCGGATTTACAGTCCGCTGCTTTTGACCACTCAGCCATCTCTCCAAAAGGCGTACCCGTGGCCGGACTCGAACCGGCAAGAGATTGCGCTCCACGGATTTTAAGTCCGTTATGTCTACCATTCCATCACACGGGCTAAGAACACCTCACTAAATATGAATACTATTTAAAGAAGAATAGTACAAGTGCTTTCGGTAAAATGTGCGAGATTTCGTCTGTAAAAATGAAAAGATCAATGTAAATGATATAATACTTACAATATAGTGGCATTTTCGTGAGTTTTTTGCTTTGTTTATATTTTACGTATTACGAAGTGAGAAGCGGGTTACGTCATCAATTAATATCTTTTAATATTGTTTTAAGAGACAATTAAATTGATCATCAATCGATATTATTAACTTAAAATTGACATATGAAACACAATGGTAGTGAAGTATCGCAAGTCAACAATTCGACAGAAGTACTAGTCGATGAAGCAGTTGATAAGCTATTGTCTATGATAAGAGAGAGATTTCAGAATATTGACGAAGATGCAGTTAGAAAAGCTGTGAGTGTTGCGAGGAATTTACATAGTGGACAGACAAGGAGTTCTGGAGAGCCATACGTTTTGCATTGTATTGAAGTGGCAATAATAGTTCTGCAATTCAATCTTAACACAAAAGCAGTTGTAGCAGCGGTATTACATGATGTACTTGAAGACAGCAGTGTAACGTTTCAAGAGCTGAAGACATTATTTGGTGAAAAAGAAGCAGAGTTAGTGGATGGATTAACAAAGGTAAAGAAGGATGCTTATTTAGATGCAGCATTCAGATATTCGCAAAGTATGAAAAAATTTCTTTTAGCTGCAGCAGATGATATAATAATTTTACTGATAAAGCTTGCGGACAGATTGCATAATATGAGAACTCTTCATTTTATCAGAAAGAGTAAGAAAATAGAAAGAATTGCGAGGGAGACATTGAAGATATATGTACCACTTGCAGAGAAGCTTGGGATAGAGTGGTGTAAGAATGAGCTTGCTAATTTAGCTTCCAGTGCATTAGATGCTGCGCTGCATAAAAGAGTTGTGCAAAGACTGAATTCTGTTAAACAAAAATATCTAAAGGATAAGGATAGAATTCTTAATATTCTTGATGAAGTGATGGTAAAGCACGGTATCAAAGCGGTGATAGTATGCAGAGAAAAAGATCCTTATTCTGTTCTATGCAAGATTAAGGAGAAAGGTATACCTGTAGAAAGTATTAATCAGCTTCATGATATTCTCGGATTTAGAATTCTGACCAATACTGTAAAAGAGTGTTACTTGGCGTTATTTGCTGTGCATGCGACATATACTGCGATACCTGGCAGAATAAAAGATTATATCAGTATGCCGAAAAGCAATGGATATCAATCACTTCATACATCTATTGCGAATGTTTTAGAAATACCGATAGAGATTCAGATAAGGACATTTGACATGCATAAGGTAGCGGAAAATGGCATTGCTGCGCATTGGCGTTATAAAAGCGGCATGGGGTGTGTTTCAGATATATCGAAAGAATGGCTTCTAGAGTTAGATCATGCATTATGGAGAACCGATTCTCCGGAAACGATAATGGAGTATGTAGAGCGAAGCATCTCTCCAAGCGCAATATCTTGCTTTTCGCCAGCTGGTAAAACAGTTTCTTTGCCGGAAGGCGCTACTGTGTTAGACTTTGCATTTGCAATACACTCTGATGTCGGATTGAAGTGTATTAAAGCATCTGTAAATTCGGTAGAAGTACCAATAACTCATGTACTAGCAAATGGCGATAGTGTGCATGTGTTTACAGGGCAACAGATCAGCGCAAAACTGGATTGGTTGAATGCTGTAACTACTACAAAAGCAGTAAGAAAGATCAGAAAATACCTTAAAGCGCAGGGCAAAATGTCTATTATCGAGGTAGGAAAAGGTCAGTTATTAAGCGTATTGAAAAAACATCGTATCGAGTACGTGGTAGAGTTCATTAATGTTCTGATGGATTCGTTTCATGTGATGACGAGAGCTGAGCTGTATTACCTAGTAGGGTGTGGCAAAATTCGTGTGTCAAAGCTGGATAAAGTTGTTCTAAGCAAGAAGATATTTGCTGATATGTCTGCAACGCGGAAAATGCCTGAGAAAATACGAGAGAGCAGAGCGATATTTGATGCTAAAGCAACTATTACATTTCCTAATTGCTGCAATCCTCTTCCATTAGATGAAATTATAGGCATTAGAAGAAGAGATAACGTACTGGAGATTCATATGAAAAATTGTATGAGAATTATGGAGGATGAAGAAACGGTTAATGTGAAATGGAGCGATATCATAAAGAAAGTAGTGCTATCTATTAGCATCATTGGAGAAGCTGAAGAGGCATTGGAGTTAATAAAATTAGCGTTTGCCATGTTTGGACAATGTGTGAATGTTGAAGTGTACGAGAATAGTGCATCATTTAGAATCAATATAAGAATTTCAGAGTTTCAAGATAGTATGTTGCAGCATTTTATAGATTCGTGTAAGAGAAAAGCAGGAAAAGCAATGAAGATCTCATCTTACGTAAGAATTAAAAGCTTTAGTAGATTATAAGCTTTTTTAAAAGTATCAGTAGCGCATCATAATACACAATGTATATTGTTGCAATTTAACATTTCTTACGATTGTGAAAATGCGAGAGTATTTTTATTAAATTGAGTTGATAATGAGCTGAACTATAAGTGATATTCTAAATTCTCATCCATTGTGAGATATAAAAATTCTGGCATTGTTGGACTCTGTTCATGCAGCAATCGTATTATGTCGTTTCTTAATTCATCTTGATGTTCTGATAAGCTATGTAGATCATTCAATATTTGTTGATGATTGATATTGTGCTTATTTAATATCACTTTCTTAATTATAAATTTTTCACTTAATGCTTTTAAAAATGGCGCTATCTTATTGTTATGCATAACGATTACTGCTGAAGAATTATGCGTTTCTTGTATAGAAAGCTTTATTTCTTTATCAATTACTTGCCGAGTATTAATAGTATTGCGCGTTACTCTGCTATCTAACACGTTGAGAATGGTATGAGTGATATCAATTTTCTCTGTAAGGGTAGAGGTATCTAGGTGCTTTAGCGCTTCATTTATCATTATCACTTCAGAGTGATGAGAAAAGCTTAACTCTCTAACTTTATATAGAACTTGTTTTACTTTTTCTTGGAAATCGATGAAATACTGTACCCGATATACATTTTCTACGATGTCTTGTAGTATGTTGGTTTTTTCAAATTTTTTCAGCGATACGGTAAGAAGATGCGGAATCTTTGTAGTGATATCATATGGTATAAAGATGGAGCAATATAGTCGTGACAATTCGATATTGATATCATTGACATACGTTACTTCCTTGAATATCGGCGTATATTTACATGGATCATACGTATAGTGTTTTACAGAAGATAGATAAAGCATAAAATTCATTAACATCTTATTAACGAATAATATCATATTTTATTCAAAATAAATATCTTTTTGTAAAATTTTAACTATCTAGCTTTTTATAAAGAAAAATTTCAAAAGAATAGATAGAGGAAAAAGTGCTATAATAACTGCATTTGATGCACCTTTAGTACTAAGGCGCTGCGTCTAATACAACAAAGTTGTCTAATTCTTTATCATTGAGTATTTTGCAGAGAGTTACTGAATTCTACTACTTCTTTTTTTTACAAACTCTCTTGATGAGTGACTTATCGATATAGAAAAAGCGATAAGAAAGACAATGTTTAGCTATAGAATAGTAGCTAAAAAAGTATACTTTCATTCTTATGTTATGAGTCTGATATTATTCTTTTTTGTTTATGGATAAAAGCAGCACTACCGATGCACTATCTAATTGATAAAAGTGCACTATTTACTATTGAAAAATGACAACTATCGCTAAATTCATCATTCTAATGTCAAGTACAATTCTATAAAGCTACTTCTTATATCTCCATGCGGTCGATTTATTTTCTGTCAAATCCCCACAAGTGCTTTTCTTCTACCCAACCTTTTATTTCATTGATACTTATTTTGCACCATGCATTTTTACGCTTCAGCACCTTTACAATAGTGCCGTTTTTTAACGTACCAATTTTAGGAAATTGGTATGAAGGGAAATATCTTAATGACACTCCTACATCTATTACTCTAGCGGTCTTGTTGGAACTCAATAAAGACTCATGTATCCATCCTATATTTTTTTCATAATCTGAAACTTTTCTCCACTGCTTGAATTCATCCAGTACTTGTACCGGCATATTAATACATGCGTAAGACTTGAATACAGGATAATCATATCCTGCACCTACTCTCATAAGTACTTTGGAAGATTTAACGCTAGTAAATCTCGGAATTGGAAGATTTGTAACTCTTCCGTACTTTGTGACTTCATCTGCTATTACTGCAAGTACGTATTTTCTATTGCATGCTATGATACTGAGAAAAATTATTACTAAGTATCTTATAATTTTATTATTCTTCTTATTCATCATTTATGCTATTCGAGATGATTAATCCCCATAATTCTGATGAAAAAATACGAACCTTTGATTCGATTTCGGATATCATAAGATTCATTTTATTGTTATAAAATACGCTAGGTATAGCAACGAAAAGTCCTATAGCTGTTGCGAGTAAAGCTTCGGCTATACCAGGTGCTACCGTTGCAATTGTGATATTTTTCTGCAGTGCGATGGACTGGAAGCTATCCATGATACCCCATACAGTACCGAGTAGCCCAACGAAAGGAGCAAGAGAGCCTATTATCCCTAGCATACCTATGCCGCTACTCATAGCGAGCAGCTTTTTTTCGATAACAGAATTTGTTATATGAGATATATTTTCTTTTAATTTATTAAAAGAAGTTGAATTTTCCAAAGAACTCATAATGCTGCCATGCTTACATGCATCTATCATTTTTATAGCGAGAGAATGATGCGGAATAAATTCACTTTTATGAGAAAAATGCACTAAGATCTCTCCAATTGGTAATTCTCTCAAGAATTCATCTTCGAAAAGGTTAATGTTTTTTTCTATCCTTCGTAACAAAAATATCTTGTGCAATATTATAGACCAAGAGTATACGGACATCAGCAACAGTGCTAAAAATACCAGCTGTACGACGAATGTAGAGCCTGTTATTATCGATAGTATAGAATTGTGCATGCTTTGTTTGAGAGTTGGAGATGAAGGATGTTATATGGCGTATTTGCAAAAATCAATTTTATCTATATCCATCCTTTTCTCTTAAAGTATATTAACGGTATGCTTGATGAAATAAGCATCGCAACAAATGCTATCCAATATCCAAATTCCCACGTAAGCGCTGGTAAGAACTCGAAGTTCATGCCATATATGCTTGCTATCAAAGTTGGTGGCATAAATACCGCTGATGCTATGGTAAAGAGCTTTGTTATTGCGCTTTGTTCTACTGAGATCACACCAAGTGCAGCATCAAAAAGGAAAGAATTACGTTGAGAAAGGAAATTAGAATACTCATTCAAGGAATTAATTTCTCCGGATATTTTATTAAATCTTAAGCGATGTTCTTTGTTTTTCTGCAATATGTATCTAGTTTGTGAGTAGTATATTATCATTCGATGTATACTCATCAGACTTTCTCTGCTTTTTGATATCAATTGCGCTGATCTTCCTATTTTATGTAATGCCTCCTTATATCTGTCTTTGATCTTCGTTTTTGCAACATCCTCAAATAGCATTTGAAGTATTGAATCAATCTCATTACCTCCTGCTTCTAAAATGGTAGCGACATTACCGACGATAAATTCTATTACTGATAGCAAGAGCAATTCCGGAGAAAGTGTAGATTCTGGAAATTCTCTCAGTACCATTCTTTTTATGAAGCTTTCAAGTAATGGTGCATTATCGTGTTTGATCAGTATTAAGCATTCGCTTGTAAGAGTGAGAGTTAGTGCAAAGCTTTCAAAGGATTCGCTTGTACCTTGCAAAGCTGTAATTGTCATATGATACGTTTCACTCTTTTTGTCAGCTGATGCTTTTACTTCAAAAGAAGATTTTACCTCGAACGGAGTTTTTACCTCTCTTATTTCCATCTCTTCCTCTGTTGGTATATAGAGCGAAAACAATTTACTTATTATCCTTACTTCTTCATCACTTGGAGAAGTAATGTCTACAAAAATGCTGCTTTTATCGATATCTCTAATATCATCAGCGATAGAATAAAACTCCCCTTTTGTATTGAAGTTCTTTTTGATAGCTATAATTGGCATATTACACTCATAGTATTTTAATATTATATATACCGAGATAATACTTACTTTATAATAGCAAGTGCCTCATCGAGGGTTAATGAGAAGATATCAACTTTTTTAGCGGTAGTATACTTGTTATTGTGAAATATGTATGCGCCATACTTACCTATACCTACTTTTACTTCTAAATTTGTACCTGGATGTATACCAAGTGTACGTGGTAAAGAAACGAGTTTTTTCGCATTTTCTGATGAAACTACGTATAAACCTTCATGTGTTTTTTCTATCATAGATTGCGGTACAGAAAAGCGTTCTTTTTTTTCTCCAGATATCTCTATATAGAGTCCGTATCTTCCATTATACAGCATTACCGGTATTTCAGTTTCTTCTTGGTTATAAAGTAGTATTGGATATTTGCTTTCAGAACTTGTCTTCCATTCTGCAGCACCTCTGTTCTGCAATTTTAAGAATACGTCATTTAGCGATGCTGTAAAAGTGCACTTAGGGTACTCACTACAACTTAGAAATGCACCACTCTTGCCGAATTTTAACGATAATGCATTTTGACAAGAAGGACATGAAGCTTCATTCGTTGAAGTAGCACCGAAGGCATGTACAACATATGGTGTAATTTTCTCATTTAGCGCTTTAATGACGGTAGTCATTTCGATACTTGCTGTATGTAGTACTACTGCATGAAATCCATTCCAAAAATCCTGTAATATCTCAATGTAATTTATCTTATCATTTGCTATCTGATCTAAGTTATCTTCAAGTTTTGCTGTGAAGTCATATGCTATATATTTGTCAAAATACTCTCTTAAGAACATATGAGTCACTTCTCCAAGCGCTTCTAAGTAGAATCTTTTTTTTTGTATCGTGACATAGTTTCTTTTCTGTATTATGCCTATTATCGATGGATAAGTGGAAGGACGTCCTATGCCTAATTCTTCCATAGATTTTATTAGAGTAGCCTCAGAGTACCTAGAAGGAGGTTTTGTAAAATGTTGCTTTGTAAATGCATCGCGTAGTATCAGTTTTGCGTCTTTCTTAATATATTTTTCCACATTCTCAACAGAAAGAGAAGTAACGGCCTCAGCATCTTCTTCTGTACTGTCAGCAGATGCGATATCGTATGTCTTTGTAAAGCCATCAAAAGTCACGCATGATGCTGAAGCTGAAGCTACTGCTTCGATATTACCGTTATCATTAATACCACTTACTGTGACGGTAATGTGCTTATGCTTTGATGGCTGCATTTGACTTGCGATCAATCTACACCATATCATCCTATATAGCTTATACTGCTCTTCAGTGAGATGCTGTCTTATAACTTCCGGAATAAGCAGAGGATCTGTCGGCCTAATTGCTTCATGTGCTTCTTGCGCGTTTTTAGTTTTATTTATGAAGGTGCGAGGACGTTTTAGAGAATATGCTTCACCATATTTCTTTTGTATGAGTGTGGTAACTATGTTAATGACCTCGGGAGAGACTGATATACTATCAGTTCTCATATATGTGATTAGCCCTGTAATCTGATTGTCAATTTTGATCCCTTCATATAACTTTTGTGCAATTTGTGCAGTTTTTTGTGCAGAAAAACCGAATCTCTTCGATGCTTCTTGCATCATGGTAGAAGTAGTAAATGGAGGAGAGGGCTGAGTTGCACTTTCGCTTTGTACGATGTCGCTTACTGCATAATTTAAATGTAGTATTGCGTCTTTGATATTGTTTGCTTCCTTTTCATTGCTAATTGTGAACTTTTTTAACTCTTGCGCGTTAAATTGAAGCAATTTACATTGTAAAAATTGTTCTTCAGTAAGTGAGAAATTAATGTGAATAGACCAGTATTCTTTTGAATTAAAGAGTAATATTTCATTTTCTCTTTCCGCTATCATCTTTACTGCTACGGATTGTACACGACCTGCAGATTTGCTGTTTGGTATCTTACGCCATAGTATAGGAGATAAATTAAATCCTATAATGTAATCGAGTGCTTCTCTTGCTCTCTGCGCATATACAAGTGGCATTCTTATGTCACTAGAAGACTTAAGTGCATTTTGTATCGCATTTTTGGTTACTTCATAAAAAACTATTCTCTTTATATTCGCTTTCTCTGATACTACGTTTCTCTCTCTCAGTATTTCTGCTATGTGCCAAGCTATTGCCTCTCCTTCTCTATCAGGATCGGTAGCCAAGTATATGTTAGTGGCTTTTTTTGCTTTTTCTGCAATTTGATCCACGATTTGCGAAGCTTTTTCGGATAAAGAATAAGTTGGACGAAACTGATTATTGTAGTCTATCATGCCAGATTTAGATGGTATGGAACGTACATGTCCATATGAAGATATCACACTAAATCCTTTACCGAGGTAACCGCTTATAGACTTTGCTTTAGAGGGAGATTCTACAATTAAAAGTTCCATACTACTCTCTAATAAAAATTTTTTACGCTACGAAGTTAGCTACTCTAGATTCAGAAAAAAAGTCCAATACGTTATTTTTCGTAATTATAATCTTTCTGTAAGATTGATTATGCGGCGCTTCAAACATGCATTCTATCAATAAATGCTCTAAAATGGAGCGTAATCCACGTGCGCCAGTCTTTTTTCTTATACTAAGTCGCGCTATCTCTATAAGTGCATCGTGCTCAAATTCTAACTCTATATTGTTCTGTAGAAGAACTTTTTTGTACTGTTTGATCAATGCATTTCTAGGAGATACAAGTATAGATACAAGATCGTCTTCAGTTAAAGCATCAAGAGTGACAATTACAGGTAATCTACCTATGAATTCCGGGATTAATCCATAATCTAAAAGATCTTCATGCTCTACTTTTCTTAAAATCGCAGATAATTCAACGTGATTCTGCTTATTTTTGGCGCTAGTTGATAAAAATCCTATGCCAGAGTCTATTACGCGAGAGCTGATAATCTTATCAAGACCTTCAAATGCACCGCCTACGACAAATAATATATTCTTAGTATTGACCTGTATCGGCTCGCTTCCTCTATGTCTGCTGACATTAACAACAGTACCTTCTATCAACTTTAAAAGTCCTTGCTGCACTCCTTCTCCAGATATATCACGTGCAGTAGAACCGCCATGCTTCTTCTTTGCTAATTTATCTATCTCATCTATATATACTATCCCTTTTTGTGCTGCTTCTACGTTATAATCGCAGTTAACAAGTAATCTCATGATGACATTTTCTACGTCTTCTCCGACATAACCTGTTTCTGTTAATGTAGTTGCATCTGCTATTGCAAATGGAAGTGAGAAGATTTTTGCTAAAGTTTCGGCAATAAGAGTTTTACCGCATCCAGAAGGACCTATTAATAATATATTACTTTTAGCGACTTCAACATCTTTTAATTCTTCTCGTATCTTTCGTATATTTTCCTCTTGTTCATCATGCGGAGAGTTTTCGCGATTTTTGATTCTGCAGAAGTGATTATACACCGCTACGGCAAGAATACGCTTAGCATTCTGTTGACCTACTATATGTACGTCTAATTTTTCTGTTATATCCTTTGGAAGAGGGCATTCTAGCGCTTCTGGAGAATTATAAGTATTTCCTCTATCTCCCTTCAAAATAAGATTACAAAGTTCTACGCAGCTGCCGCATATCATTGCTTCTTTTCCTATAATGACCTTCTTCAGCACACTGCCGCTTCGACCACAAAACTGACAGCTTATTTTTTGGCTTGACATGTTGTTTATAATTGTATTTTACGCTTTTCTGTGATTGCTTTGCGATTATCATGAATACATACTTGAGCGGTAACTTCAAGTAAAGAAAAAAAATGATATGCGGCATGTATGTATTACTGGTAGTACCAGTAAATTAGGTACGAGTATTGCGGATTTCTTTGTAAAGAATGCATGGAATGTGACGATGCACTACCACAGCTCTCCGAAGAACCTAGACACTTACCTGTCGAACTCTAACACACGCTTAATACGCGGCGATCTCAGAAAGCACAAAGATATTAATATGCTATCAGAACTGATACATAAAAGCGACATCAATTTACTCATTAACAATGTCAGCATATTATATAGTGCAGAAAAGAAGAAAATTGACAAAAAATTCGTCGATGTGTTAAACGTAAATTATGTTGCAGCATGTGCATTGACAAAAGCGATATATGAGCACTCTATCCAGCATAATAATATGCGTACATTTCATGTAATTAACATATTAGATTCGGAATTATGCTTTACGTCAGATACATTGACTGAGTACTATGTGACAAAACATGCGCTGTATCGTTATACTTTGGAAGCTGCATTGTGTTTTGCGCCGCATGTAAGAGTTAATGGAGTTGCTTTAGGCCCTACCATAAGAAATGAAAATCAATCGGAAGAGCATTTTAAAAAAATTAGTGAAGCTGCACCACTAAATTATAGTAATGAAGTTAGCGAGGTATTAGCAGCGCTAAATTTTCTTATCAATAGCGGATCCATTACCGGAGAAATTATCCATTTAGGCGGAGGTAGGCATCTTTCAAATAAAGTAATGAGCTTTTTCTAAATTCTTCATTTTAACTTTACTACCATTTGTATAATATGTAGCATCCTGACTTATTGAAAGGAGATTTGCTATGAAGTCGGCACTATTTTATGGATTTGCAATTTTTGCAATGTTCTTCGGATCAGGTAATATTATATTTCCGCTTCAGGTAGGTATTTTATTAAAAGGAGAGTGGTTATTTGGAGCTTTTGGATTGCTTATTACAGGAGTGTTGTTGCCGTTTCTAGGTATGTTTGCAGTGAAAATGCATAAGGGGAGTTATGAGTCATTTTTTGGAGAAGGGGGCAAGATAGCAAGGAAAGTTCTTCCATTAATTACCTTATCGTTACTTGGATCAATAGGTGTAGTGCCTAGATGTGTGGCAGTGGCACATGGCGCAATGAAATACGCGTTTTCTGATATCGAATTATCATCCTTCAGCGCAATATTTTGCATCTTGATGTTTTTATTTTGCATTAAGGAAAGATGGCTTCTTTCGATGCTTGGTAAATGGATGAGTCCTATGTTATTTGTGCTGCTTGCGAGTGTGATTCTAATAGGACTAATGAAAGAAGAAGATATAGTATTATCAGATGTATATCCTGATGCCTTTAATCAAGGATTTATAATTGGATACCATACGATGGATTTATTAGCTGCATTTTTCTTTTCTACGTTAATTTTTAATCAAATAAAAGATACTATTCCTCCGTTAGCAGGTGCAAAGGAAATTATCAGAATTGCGATCTTTCCGATGCTATGTGGCGCTATGATATTATCATTTGTATATATAGGTCTCGTTTTTCTTGGTGCGAAATATTCTAACGTAGTTCAAGATGTAGCGCCGGAATTCTTACTAGCTACTGTAGTAAATTATATAGTACCAGATTATGGTAAGGTAGTAGTTGGAGTAATAGTGACTTTATCTTGTTTCACTACAGCTGTGGCTCTAAATAGCATATACGCCAGATACTTATCCTCAATATTGAAAATAGCAAAAAGTTTTCACGGTGTGTTATTTTTTACGACTTTTACATCATTTGCATTCTCTCAAATGAATTTTGAAGGAATAAGCAATTTTTTAAATCCGATTCTGGAAATGATATATCCTAATTTGATAGTACTTACCTTATTAAGCGTTATCATGCACGGAAAGTACTATCATTTTAGGATATTTATATTCTATATAAGCGTTTTAATTACATGCTTAAAGCATTTTAAGTTCTCATCTCTAACTTGATGTTGAACTGCCACATGTGAATGGCTGTAGTGATGAACTGGTGCTGCTATCGACACTCGTAAATACGGCAGCCATTTGTGGTGCTCCTACTATAACAGCTCCTGCTATGAATATTACTACAACTGTTGTCCATGATACTTTGCCAAATAGTCCGCCAAGACCAGTCGAGATAATGGTAACTGTAATGACGGCAGTTACTATCGGACCACTTATTATTTCAAAAATGTTGCATAATACCTGCTCAAGAGGGGTTACATCTGGAGTAGTACTATCAGCAAACGCAATCGCAGGAAAAATTAGCATTACTATGAAGAATAAGTATTTCGATAATTTTTTTATATGTTTCATGACAGTAGAAAAAAATGTTAAAAAAACAATGAGATAAAAAATAATTCAAAACGTCTTATTTTTTAATATAGTTTTATTCTATATGTTTAAAATTGACATTGCAATAACATTGCTATTATATCTTTATCGATTTAATAAATAATACATATTCTCATTTAGGAAGAACTTTACGAATATGATTTTATGCGATGTAAGTAGCATTTTTTAGAAAATTTACTACCGAAAAGAAATACGGAATATATCCCTCAAGAAGACATATTAGATATCAAAGTCATACTAGAAACGCTGACGTTTTTTTTAAGATACTAAGTTACAGCGCGAAAAGCTTCAAAGTAGGAAGCGGAGAGAAAGCTTGGAAGAAGTAAGTAAAAAAGTAGAGAGTGTAAAATTAAATTGCCAATTTACACTCTCTATCAATTTATTTTGTAGTTGTAGTACTTGAAGCAGAATTACTAGTGCTACTTGTAGCATTTGCTGCAGGCGCCTGAGTGGTAGTAGACGGCTTAGTATTTTTTTTCTGACTATCAGTGTCCGTTGTAGTACTATCCGTTGTAGTAGCGCTATTTGCATCTTGAGTTTGATCAGCTGCATTAGCTATTGATGAAGCCAATGAAAGAGAGAAAAATGATGCAATGAACGCATATTTTAAGTACTGTGTCATGTTGAAAAACAAAGTAATGTTAGATGGAGTTGATACGAGACTCCATACGACTATGATCGATTCTAGTGATTACTTAGTCTTATTGCAATATTTTATGTTAACTAATGAATGATATAAGTAAACAATCGAGTGCAAAGCTATTATGCGTATTGTAATAGGTGCAGATCATAGAGGATACTGGATGAAGCAGAAGCTATTTGCCTTTATGCTACAGCACTATATTGATTCAGAAATTTTTGATGCTGGATGCGATGAAAAAGAGATTGTGGATTATCCATTAATTGCGAAAAAAGTTGCAATGCAAGTATCTGCTAATGGAGTGATTGGAATTCTGATATGTGGCAGCGGTATAGGAATGAGTATTGCAGCAAATAGATATCAGCAAGTGAGAGCTGCTCTATGTCATAACGAAGAGTATGCGCGTATCTCAAGAGCACATAACAATGCAAACATACTAGTATTAGGAGGGGATTTTTTAGCGTTTGATGAAGCTAAAAATATACTCAACGTATTTATTGCAACAGATTTTTCCAATGAACCTAAGCACTGCAATCGGATAGCGATGCTATAGATTAGATATCAGAAAGAATTCTGTTGTTATTATTTTGTATGCAGAGTTAGTATTATATATGTCATACAAAAAATTCATTTTATTATTATGCATAGACGGCATAATGCTGCAGCAGCTTATTTTCTTAAAACTCTACATGTAGGATTTATCGCATACTCTTGGAATCTTGAGCATCCAATGATAACTTCCTTGCATTTACACTCTCTAATCTCATTACCAGCTGCTTTTGTAGAAGGTGCTGCTGTCGGATTAGCTACTACTATGACAGAGTGTGTACTAGCGTACAAGAATATCTATACACCTGCGGAAATTGCAAAGAAACATTTCTTGATAGGCGCTGTCGCAAAAGCTACCTATAGTGTACTAAGTACAGTCATTGGATCATCGTCTGGTGGGATGGTAGGAGTGACTTATGTAGGAAAAGTAGATGTCGCGAGTACTGTTTCGAAATTTGCAATCGATTTGTCTTTTTTAATAGATTTTGAAATTTTTCAAAAATGGCATTTTCTCAGAGAAGCAATTCCAAGTATTCATGGCGCCGTTTCCTGCGTTGCTAAGAAAAGTGTACATGCTACAGAAGTGTCTATTTTAGAGAAAATAGTTGGATGTGGCATTTCGCATATAGGTTATAATATGGCAGCAGAAGGACTTAAAAAATATACTGATATCCATAATAGTATTGGAGGTTATTTGTGTAAGCATTTTGATAACGCTATTTGTGTAAATATAGTAAATACTATGGTTCTAAAGTTGCTTTCTGTAACATATAACGTTGATGTAGAGAAGACCAATATGCTTGTGATGAAGAGAAGTATTACGGAGGAATTTTGCTATGTACCAACTGCAGATATTATAAAGTCGCAATGTTCGGTATATACCTTTTCTAATATAAACTCTCCTGACGTTTGCAAGCGTGGAGATAAATTATCTATAGAATGCGTAGAATCTCGTAGTTTTAAGATATTAGATGGTACTGAAAATTGCACGATTATTGCAAAAGTAGATGGTTTTATATCGTCCATTATGTTTACTATTTACGATAGTACTTCATTTAGCATAGATTACGAAGAAGTATCCGCACGTTTTCATAATCTTCCTTCTGACTTAGGTTTTACTCCTAAGAATTTTGAGAAAAGTGATGTCAGTAGTGTAATTTATCAGAATGATAATTCTATAAATAGTGATAGTAATTTATCTATATTTCAAACTATTATCGAATAGCAATATATAGGACTAAAAATTGATATGAGTACCATTAAATTTACAGTACTTAACGCTACTTAGTGCGACGTAATAACTTGTGTGATAGTGAATGCTAGATGCTGCTATAAGAGTGGAAAGATACGATATAATGTTTTATGAAAGATGAAGAGGTAATTGACGAGAAAACGCGAAATGTAGGGAGAAGCTATGAGCCTCTTTCATTGAAATGACTTTATTTTGTTACTAGTGTATGATAGCATCATCATTATGATTCAAAGATAAAAAGAAAAATGGAAGCACTGTGGATGTTTGTAGAATTGCTGCTTTTCCTGTTTCCTATTGTGATGTTGCACGAATTAGGACACTTTGTTGCCGCGAAAATATCTGGAGTAAAAGTAAATGTTGTATCTTTCGGATTTGGCCGTAAATTGTTCGGATACAAAGATTCTGCAGGAGTATTATGGCAAATAGCTCTTTTTCCATTAGGAGGGTATGTGAAAATGCAAGACGGTTTGAGTGATCCACATTCATACGAAAACAAATCTCCTCTTATAAGAGCTTTTATATGCATAGGTGGGCCGTTAGCAAATTTTCTGCTTTCCTGCGTAATCTTGGTATTTACTTCGATATACATATCGAATTACTACGAAGAAGGAATTGTTTTAGGAGTGCAACACGAATCTGTAGCTGAGAAAGTTGGCATTATAAAAGGTGACGTGATATTAACAGTGAATGGAAAAAGTATGTCTGAGATTAGCGCATTCTACGGCAAAGATAATCAGGATCTCGTAATCTTGGTAAAGAGAGGAGATAATAATGTGGTACTTTCTACAACAGTCAATCATTTGACAGAACTTGGAGTAAATATTACCGTGAAAAGAAGTTTACTCAGCTCTATCGAAAGCGGTCTTAATGATACAGTTATAATGTGCAAGCAAGTATTCTCAGGTATACCTATGTTACTAAAAACTGCATTCAACAAGGATGAGAAGGCAGAAATTGTAGGGCCAATTGGCGTTGCGAATTTAGTTCATTCTATCTTACAGAAAGGCTTTCCAGCGCTACTATTCTTCATGGCGGTGCTTTCTATTAATCTAGGTGTCTTTAATTTACTTCCTATTCCAGGCTTAGATGGAGGAAATATTGTAATATGTCTCTTAGATTTTATCACCCTCTTACTATTTAAGAAGAGAATCCCGCAAAATGTCCAAAAAATTCTATTCTTCCTCGGCTTTGTGTTTATTATAGCAATCCTTATATCGGTATCAGTAAGCGATGTGAAGAATTTGAAATAATGAACATCTTCTCCTTCATGTTCTTATCTTCTTAGTATACTTTTATTTATCTGTATCGTTTTCGCGCAAGGATACCTAAGCGTTATTTTCTCTTTATTTTATTATATCATCGCATGATATTTGCGATACTTTTCGCGTATGCGTTTCATATAAGTTTTGATTTTTAGCATTAAATTTTTAAGTAATTTGCCGAAATGTTATTTTTCATATCGATATTAAGGTATCGAATGGAGTCTTGGATTTGATTATTTTGTAAAAATGTATATCCTCTACCGATGACTGGAAAATCTAGGTATTGGTATATTTTTGATGAGATACTTTAAAAGATTTACTCTTTTGCTTCTGTTATTTCTTTTTCTTGGCGTTTGTTATGATGCCGATGCTGCAACAGGAGGTACTGTGATTTTCACTGAAGACGTAAAGCTGACTGTTGCAGGTAATAAGATGCTATCTTCGAGCGCTATTATACATTACTTTGCATTACCAAAGCGTAAGGAAATTACGGAACAGCTAATAAATAACTCTATTAAGAAGTTGTATGGTACTGGCTTCTTCAAAGAAGTAAGAGCCGAATTTGATGAAAAAGAGCACTCAATATCCATCAAGGTAAAAGAAGTGCCCATAGTTAATGCTGTGTTCTTTCGCGGGAATAAAAATATCAGTGACTCTACATTGCAGAATTTTGTGAAGATGAAGCCTGGTACGCTGTATGGTTATCAAAAAAGCTGGATGGATTCACAAGTATTAAAGCAAGTGTTCAGAGAAAAAGGGTATTTTGAAGCTACAATTACTCCGAAATTTGTGATGCTTGATGATGTGAGAGTGAATGTAATATACTACATATACGAAGGTAATGCGCCTTCTGTAGTTGCGATAAATTTTGTTGAAAATAAAGCATTTTCAGATGCTAAATTGAAAGATGTGTTATCGATGAAAGAGAAGACTTGGTATCGTGCGCTTGGTAGCAGTCATATAGTGAAGCACAGTACAATGGTTTCAGATATACAGAGACTGAAGGAGTTTTATGAAGACGCAGGATATATAGATTGCGAGGTAAGTAATGGCGAAGTTGCAATTCTACCAGAGAAAAAAGGTGCACTTGTGACATATGTAGTAGATGAAGGAGCGAGATATATCATAAGAAATATGACTGTCAATCTAGAGAAAAAAGTGAATTTTTCAGATGTGATAAAAAAGATTAATATCAGAAGAGGAGATCCAGTTTCCATCGGAAAGATAAAAGGATTACAAGAAGCGCTGAAAGAGAAGATGCATGAAGCAGGATATGCCTTTAGTAAGGTATCGTACGAAATAACTAAAGATGGCTATGAAGTAGATGTGCGTTTCAATATCACAGAAAGCAGCTATGTTTACGTGGACAATATCGTGATAGATGGCAATTCAAAGACTAAAGATTTTGTCGTGAGAAAAGAGTTAGAAATAATGGAAGGAGATCCTTTTAAGATGGAATACGTTAATGCATCTCTTTCTAATATCAGAGCACTTGATATATTCGATGATATCAATGTTAGTGTTGTGCCACAGCAAAATGATAGAGCAGATCTAAAGCTTACGGTGAAAGAAAAAAGTACTGCAAAAGTGCAGTTGCAAGTAGCTTATGGTGGCATGGATTCTACAGGTAAATCTAAATTTTCTGGATTACTTGAACTTGTGGAAAGAAATTTCCTCGGTACTGGAAAGATAGTTGATGTAAGATTTTCAGCAGGACCAGCGCCTGGTATGATGAATAATACGGCGAACGTAGCGCCATCTTTTGCTACTGACTTTACATATACCGATCCGTATTTTCTTGAGCGTGATTTAAAGTGGCAATTTGGAGCTTTTTATAATACCACTCCGTATTATACTGAGAATGCTAATACTAAACAGGCACAGTACGATATAGTGAGAAAGGGGCTGTTCACAAAATTTATTTTCCCTATGACGAAAAATTGTGACGTAGGCTTAGGATATACTGTAAGAGGTGATGATATAAATAATAAAAAAAGTGACGTATCAGCGTATATCAGAGCAGAACAGTCTCCGTATGTGATATCAGCCGTAACATCATCTATAACGTATAACAAGGTTTTTTATAGAGGAAAATTGCCAAATGGCTATTCTATAGGTCTTTTCCCGGAATTCGCTGGATTAGGTGGAAATGGATACTATCAGAAGTACGATGTCAGTGCTAATTTCTACTTACCAACTGCTGATAGAAGTCTTCTCATTTATACAAAACTAAATGGAGGGCTCATTGAAGGCTTTGGAGATAATAAAGTAAGTGTTGTGAATGGATTTATGCTTGGTGCGCCTAAAGTACGCGGCTTCCAGCCAAATGGTATTGGTCCTAGAGATAAGTTATATTCTGATTCCCTAGGTGCTAAAAAGTACTTCACTACCTCGGTAGAGTTGATATATCCTCTGAAAATAGCGAAAGAATTGGATATCGATGTGAGAGGATTTGTGGATTTTGGTACTTGTTGGGATATAGACATACCAAAGAAAACTTGGGAGAAAATGGGCTATTATCCATATAATGGAAAAGTGCCAGATGAAGCGCAAATGAGAGAAGAAGTGCAAGGATGTGGAAAGGAACTATCGACATTTAAAAAAGCAAAAGAAAAAGCAGCAGAACAGCCATGTAGAGGAGGGCCATTGGCATTAAAAAAAGCAGCAGAAGAAGCACAGACGTGTAACGCAGCACAATTGTCTCCTGAGTGCATAGAAAGTCTAAAGAATCCTTACTTTGTACAAGGATTAAATCCATATAATGGATATTATAACTTTGAAGCAGTAAGAGGTGGTATCGGTGTAGGATTAAGCATAAAGTTACCGTTTTTAGGTACAATCTCCTTTGATTATGCAATTCCTATTAATCCGCAAACTGGAGACTTAGAGCAACGCTTCTTCATATATGGTAGTGCTGCGTATTAATGATATATACTAAGAATATGGATGCGAAAAGATGTTCATAATCAGAATGCTTTTTAACTTGCTTTGTTTGAAATAGAGAGATTTTTGAAAGATAAGAGAGTGATATAAATACTACTTCTTAATGGCTCGAATAAAGTATGAAGTCGAATTATATAGCGAAATAATGCATTAGATAGTTGCGATTTATTCTAAAATTAACACTACCTGCACTTTAGTAAAGAAAAATGTGAAAAAATGTAATGTGTTAGATCGGTGATTATGGTACTATCCTCTTGATACTTTTGATACACATTTGCAAAAAGCAATGACACAGCATACGAAGAATGACTCTTCTTTTGGTGATGAACATTTGAGAAAATTACCTTTTAGTGATTCGCTTTTGAAGAAACTTAAAGAGCGATATGAAGAAAGAGGGGTGAATTTTACGATGGATTCTCTTCCGGAAGAAGATGTGAAGTTTGTGAAATATATAGATGAGAGTAGCAAATCTAAAGATGAAAATAAGACTAGTAGCGGATTTAAAGAATCGTACTACGCGATTGCTCGTGATGAGCATGGGTACTTTATAGTAGAAATCGGAAAAAAGAATATTGCACCGTACTATGCGAGTGAAGAGAAGATCGAACAGGCGTTCTTGCTAAAATATGCAAAAGATTTTGACGCTACATACGCGGAATTGATAAAAGAATTTAATCAGCAGGAGCTCTTAGAAGTAAGAGGAAAAGGCGATATTGGCCGAATCCCTTCTTATCTTCCTAAGATGGTTTTTGAAGGTGTTTCGCTTAAATATGTAGAAGCAGAGGCTTTAGATGTAAATATGATAGAAGGAGGGAATATGCAGAAAGAGCCACTGCCAAAAAATGATATTATTACTGAAATTGCTAAAGAATTAGATATTAAGAAGTCGCTCAAATCTGTATCGCATTATATATTTTCAAGTATTGAAGCTAATTTTATAGCAGTTAGACTTAGCACAGAAATTTCGAAGGATTTGTATTTAATCTTTTCTCGAAACGATAAAGAGAAGTTTACGATAGTAGCAACTTCAATAAAAGATGATGAAGTTATAACAGCATATGATCGAGAATATGATTCTTTAGGAAGTTTCAAGGATGATGTAGAAAATTTGTGGAATTTTGCTTTTTGGGAGGCGATAAAAAAAGGAAAGGATCAAGAATTCTTTGGCTATAATATCTCTTTGTCCGACGTGTATTTTGTTGATGAAAAATTAGATTTTACTACTCATGATTTTAAACCTTCTCAATTATTGTCATTACCTCGGCTGAAGAGAAAAGGTGCTTCAATTGAATTATATTTTCAAGATATTGAATATCGAGAATTTATAAAAAGTGCACTTGAAGATTTTAAAAAGGATAGTTCTGTAAAATTAAGCGATTACTATATTGTTAAAGTGGTAGAGCAAAGTGATCATACCGCTATTGCTTGGACTTTAAATATCAATGTAGGTAATGATAGCAAGTTGATTATCATGTTTACTAAAGATGATCATTATACTGCGTATTATGTTACAGAGAATAATGGTCAGCCTGTTATAGAGCTTAAGAGCGCTAGTACTCACTGTGGTGATGGATGTTATTCCTCTAAATCGCCTCATTCAAAAATTCCTTTCTTTACTGCGAAAACAGAAGAAATATCGCTAATGTCTGAGAGCTTTATTACAAGTTTATTTGAATTAGATATTACTAATGAAAGTGCTGATAATAAAAGAAGAGAGAATGTTGGTAGGAGAGAGGATGTTGAGAGTAAAAAGCAAAGTGATGAAGAGCTTATTCATTATATTACTGAAGATGAAAGAGAGGTTAGTAATAGGAAGGAAGGTGATGAAGAGCGTTATAGAGATTTCTATCGTCAATTATGTGAGAAGGCTGGTATAGAAGTTTTTAATGCAGAATTACGATGTGTATTTATTAAGAATACTGCTTCTCATTCGAAGACTACTACTCAGTTATATGTAATTGATGATTTATTCTTAATTTCTAAAGATGCGTCAGGGTATACGTTATATCATGCTGATGATAATGCAGTGCAGTTAGTAGGCGCTGTAGAACTTACATTCAATCTACGTTCTTTTTGTGTTGAATCTAAAGATCTTCCTACAGAGTACGACATGATGAGTACTGATGATGGTAGAAGAGCAGTGATAAATTTTGCTATTGGACACCTGGATTTAGAGGAGACGCAATCAATTGGTAGTATTGATCCTTCTGAATTTGAAGATGCTGCGAATAACGGTATTTTTCAAGGTACTGAAGAAGAATTTATTTCTGAGGAAGAGTTCCAAGGTACTGAAGAAGAATTTATTTCTGAGGAAGAGTTCCAAGGTACTGAGCAAAAACCTACTTTCGAGCAAGAGTCTAATTACAATATTACATCAGAAGTAGGAGGAGATAAGAATTCTTCTGAATTTGAAAATGCTGCGAATAACGGTATTTCTCAAGGTGCTGAAGAAAAATTTATTCCTGAGGAAGAGTTCCAAGGTACTGAAGAAGAATTTATTTCTGAGGAAGAGTCTAATTACAATATTACATCAGAAGTAGGAAGATATAAGAATTCTTCTGAATTTGAAGATGCTGCGAATAACGGTACTTTCCAAGATACTGAGCAAAAACCTACTTTCGAGCAAGAGTCTAATTACAATATTACATCAGAAGTAGGAAGATATAAGAATTCTTCTGAATTTGAAGATGCTGCGAATAACGGTACTTTCCAAGATACTGAGCAAAAACCTACTTTCGAGCAAGAGTCTAATTACAATATTACATCAGAAGTAGGAAGATATAAGAATTCTTCTGAATTTGAAAATGCTGCGAATAACGATACTTTCCAAGATACTGAGCAAAAACCTACTTTCGAGCAAGAGTCTAATTACAATATTACATCAGAAGTAGGGGGAGATGAAAATCCTTCTAAATTTGAAGATGCTGCGAATAACGGTACTTTCCAAGATACTGAGCAAAAACCTACTTTCGAGCAAGAGTCTAATTACAATCATACTACATCAGAAGTAGGAGGAGATGAAAATCCTTCTGAATTTGAAGATGCTGCGGATAACGGTATTTCTCAAGATACTCAAGAAGATCTTATTTTTGTGCAAAAGTCTGACAATGAGCGTATTTTATCAGAAATAGTAGACAGAAGTAAGGAGAATGGCAAATTTGGAAAATTTGAGGGAGAAAGCTTTGCGCATCTTATTATCGAAAGCGGTACTGTGCGTATTATTGTAATATCTCATTCTGGAAGTGAGAGCGGAATGACTCAAAATGAATCAATCATGCATATATCAGATGAGGAAGGTGGTAGAGGTTTATATTATATCGATGACGCTGGAAAAGTGCAGCATTATGTAGATGATGTTATTTCCAGCAAGATGGTTCAATTTATCGGAGAACCAGATCACGTGCTAAACATACCGCGTTCTTTTGCGACAAATGATGCAATAATAAGCCTTATTAACGGTATGGTATATTCAGAATTTAGGCAAAGCGATCTTGATGATAAGATTAGTGAGATAGAAAAGGAAAAATTTTTAGAAGATATGAATCATTTCATAGTAGATGTTTTCAGTAAAAAATTCGGAATTACTGTAGGAGCTTATAAAGTGCTCAAATATACTAATACTGTGGATAACAAAGATTCTTATGTAATTGTTATCAATGCTGATAGTGTTGAGCATGCAGTGATGCTTTTCAGAGAGTCACAGGATGTAGATTGTTATATCATTAATAATGGTAAAGTAGAGAAAGGAGCTAAAGTTCAATATTCTGAAAATTTAGCATTTACCAATGAAGTTAATGCATTATCTGGTAAAGTAGACGACTTTAGTGATGATGTTATTATGGGCTTTGCTAAAGTCGCAGATGGACAGCTTTCTGCTATGGATTTAGAGTGGCTAATGGATAGAAAACCAAATGTTCACGTATTAAGTAAAGAAATAGCAGAAATACTAAAAGGTATTGGAGGTGCTTTTATTTTGCATAATATCAAAGACGTCGTATGTTATGCTGTTTCTAATAAGCAACTTGCATTGAAATTTTCGCTTAATGAATATGAAAAAGACGAAAGAAATGTGTATTTGGTTTTTGAAAATAATGAAGAGGACTTTTATGTAGTATTTTCTGATGTTGCCAATAGAAGAGAAGTGAAAAAAGTATCAGATAAGGCTTTAGCAAGCAGTGCTTATGCAGTGCTAGGCGATTTGAACGGCATTGTAAAAGGTGGTGTGAAAAAATTTCTTGGATTAGAGATTTCTTCGCGTAATACGTATTACAGAAAGGACGGTCTTTTCAATATCGAAGATGCTATTGTCGTTGTAGGCGATGAAGAATACGTTAAGTCTAATTTATTTGAGAGTAATGTTACGCGAGGTACAGTAATTATTGGTGATAGTCGTTTTAGCAGCAGAGATTTTAGTGTACAGCATGATGATTTCTATAAAATACTTGACAGTATTATTACTGAAAGTACTACATTAGATATTAGTGCTGCACTGTTGCAGTATAAGCGAGTAAAACTCGTTATAGGTGATGCCGAGTATGATGTTTTTGTATCTCATCTGAAAGACAGTGGTAGAGTGAAACATCTCTTATTTGTAATGGAGCAAAAAAATATACAACTGTTCTCAGTAGATGATGATGTCGTAACGCAGTTATATACACGATACAATACTTCAGTAGTGCCTTCTAATATTGAGATCGAAGATACGAAGAAATATTTTGGAAAGGTGAAATTTCCTAATGATAATGGCAGTGGATATCTTTATAAGAGTAAATTGATAGAAATCGCTACAGGAAAAGAGCTATCAAGAGGAAGCGATGTAATGAATTCTGAGTTGGAGCAATATATTATGGAAAGTGAAGAATTTTCCGCTGAAATGAAAAGCGCAAGAGCTTCTTTATTCGACGCGTTAAGTTCTGCCGAAGTGACTTTTGGAAATCTAATAAAAAAAGAAAAAGCGAAAGAAGGCGCATCAGAATTTGAAATTGTACTTTTGGCACAATTACTACAATTTTTAAAAGCAGCTCTAGATATAGAGATGTACGTGTATCATAAAGTAAAATTAGCTTCTTCTGAATTAGAAAAAGCGAGTAAGGCGAATCTTGCAATGATACAGACTGTGTCAGATTCATTTAGTGAATTTTATAGCACATTAAACAAAGGAATTTCTTTTAAAGGTACTTTATCGGGTAGCGTATATCGTGAAAATGCTGCATTATTTGCGAAATTATTCGATAAAATTACCAGCTTCTCACAATATGATGAATATCTAAATAAGCGTATAGCTTTAGAGAAGAAATTTTCAACACTGCAAGATTCATCTTTTGTTTCTTCTGATGCAGTGAATCTCTATGATGTTTCTGAAGAATCATTAAAAGAATTGATAGCACTTTTTGGAAAGAATCGGAAAGATGCATCATTCGTACAATCTACTTCTCTAAAGGTAAATCTTGAGTTTGCGCTAAATGGTTATTTTACAGGTAGTGCAAATATAGAGAATGAACGTAATAGTGTTGCTTTGAGAGATCTTGTGAACGTACTCGAGGAGCAATCTGAACAAAAAATACTTGACTTAGAAACGTTATTGAAGACTATCTCGAGAACAGCATTAAATGGAATTGTGATCGTAGAGAGAAGTGGTAAAAAAGAGATGTTATCTTCAACTTTTCCGCGAAAAGCACTAATTGGCGAGATATTACAATGGGCTGCAGATGCAGAAACTTTCTGTAAAGCTATTGCTGGTTATACAACATCAAAAATATCGTCTGTAAGGCAAGAGGTGCTGAAGATAGTAGAAAAATTTACTATGGAAGTTTATGAATTTAAACGTCTTGAAGAATTTTTTAAAGAAGCTGAATTTCCTAGTTATAAAGGAATTCAAGCGATTCAAGATCTTTCGCATAGTAGTTATGAGAAAGATGAGCAATTAAGAAAAAAAGTAGATAGCTTATTGAAAGCTGGAGAAAGTGAATTAAAAGCAAAATGTCAATTTATAATAGAAGTTGGGCAGAGAATAAATCATTTAGCGAACTCTAATATATTTGTGAAAGATGAACAGTGCATATCTTGGAATGACGCTACTTCTGATATTACGTTTGATGGATATTTTGTAAAAGTAAAAGAGGAATATTTATCGATAATGATAAAGAAGCTTCAGGATATTATTATAACTTGGAGTAAGAAAAGTGACGAATTCGTAAAAATGAAAGAGAATATTGATGAACAGGTTCAATACATAGAAGCTAAGAAGATTTTCGAAGATCTACAAGAGCAATTTACTACTACTGAAGAAGAGTTCTTTAATAAGATCAAAAATCATGACAAAAGGCATGGCATTAAATATACAGTATCTCATTCGAAAGAGGCTGCTATAGGTAACTCATTCTCTGATGTAGTTCGTACGCATTTTTATGGTTATTTAGCTAATGTAGATAATAAAGTAAAGTCGCTTTTAGAGGGAAATTGGTGGAAAGCAAATAAAGAAAGTAAGGAACTCTATAATAAATTGATAGCACTTTTACATAAAACAAACGTTGACGATATTATAGGATTACATGATGAATTTGATGAACTAGTATATACACTTCAGCCAAAAGCTATAGCTATTTTTGATAAAGCAATAGATGCTGAGAAAAGTAAGAGAATTAAAGCTACGGAGAAATTAGAAGCGTTGTTTATCGAATGTAAAGATGAACAGAGTAGATGTTCAAAAGAGGATATAAATGCAGCATTAGGCGATCTTGTTACTGAAGAAGGCGTAATGTCATTCAGTGCTACCGGCTATATAACGAGATCGATGATAGACGTTATACAAGAATTCTTCACTAATGAAGAAAGTGAAAAATTCCATAGAATAAAGAAGATAATTAGTGGCATAAGTAATAAAAAAGAGATAGGAGAGAAATTGTGGCAACATGTATTGCGCTATCCCGTAGAAGCTGAGAAATTCAACATAGAGATGTCAAATCTCGAAAAAGCAGCGATAAATGGCACTATGTGGCAAAGTGTGCAAGATGCATTATTAAATGAAAAATTGCATGTAGAGCAGTTTGGAGATTTCATTTCTATAGAAGAAGAAATCTTTGAATATCGGAAGGATGCAATACAGGTGAATGCTTTATTAATCAAGGAAGCTTATGAGTTGATTAAACAGGATGAATCTCTTTCAAAAGGAGTGGAAGATCAGCATGACGCAGATAGAATAGCTAAGACACTTGCAGATGAACGAACATCTTTAATTGCGCAATATAACTTGGTAGAGAGAGAAAAAGAGCTTTTGCAGAGTATTAAAAAGTGGAAATCTTATAATATGGATGTACTTGGTGATATTGAACTTAGAGTCGATAATGTTGAGCAAATTCATAGAGCACAGATGATATATGGCAGTGTTGCAGCTGCTGATTTAGGGTTATCTGTTATCAATAACTTCAATGTGTGCATGAGTGCTCTGGGAGAAGTGCGCGATAGAGTTGTTGAAGACTTTAAGAAAGCAATCGAAGATACGCAGAAAGAATTAATTTCTCAGAGAGATAAAGTTGAATCGTTAAGACTTTTAGCAGTTATTCCGTATTCATCGAGTGAGTTACATGAAAAAGAAAAAGAGATAGCAGCTCTCAGTAAATTGCTAGAAAATACCCAAGAACAATTTGATATCAAATTAAAGGAAGCAGAGGCTAGTTTATCTTCTTTGATGAATGATGTATTTTTTGCAAATATCACTAAAGATGCGCTTTTGATAACAGATGAGAGACTGAAAAATTATTTGGAAGAGCAAAAAGCTACAGCACATAAAGTAGAAGATTATGAAAGCAAAAAACGAGAATTAGGAGATAAAATTGCGGTATTAAAGGAATTTGAAGAGACGCTTGAAGAGGTTCTTTCACGCAGTGATGCTCTTTCTATTGTTATGGATAAAAAAGCGCGCTGGTATTCTATTCTTGAAGAGAGAGTTCAAAGTGGAGATGATACATTAAGAGATATTTTGCAAGAAGATAGTCTTAATTCTCAAGAGCAGGCGGATACTCTATTGGAGAAAATAGAAGCTCATGTCAGACTCTTGAATGGGCAATTAGGAGCATCTGAGCAATCGCAAAGCGATAACGAAGGAGGTGTTTTATCATCGATACTAAAGCCATCTTCAATAGGAGGAAGTATATTGCACAGAAAATCATTAGAAGAATTGCATAAGAGTATTTCATCTTATAAAGCTGGGATGAAAGATAAATTATACGCACCTATCGAAGTAGTAATAGAAAAGAGTAGAGGAGAATTAGAGGTTGCGCAGTATGCTTCATACATAATAGAGTTACAGGATAGTGGTAAGTTAGCGCAAGAACTCGATCTTTTTAAGAAAACATTAATCAAAGATTTTAGCGCTACCTCTATGATCGCTATGTGGTTTCAACAAGCAAAGGGTAGAGTGAAGCAAGTCAGAGAGAAATTTATTGCAGATAATAAACTTAAAAGTGCACAAGAATTACGTCAAATATCATGTTTTTCGAATAATGAAAGCTTAGGATGTGATTCTAAAATTGCAGATGTATACGAATTATCTGAGAAGTATTACAAAAATTTAGATATTTTTGGTTTTGCTACCACTGAACTTCATGAAATTGGAAAAGAGCTATATGCGTTATTACGTTATATTGACGATGGAAGAGATGTAGCAGAAGATACGAAAGGCTTCAACTTGCGTGAAGTTATCAGTACTAACTTAAGAATCACTTCTGAGCATGTAAGGAATCATAAAGTTCATATTAAAGTTTTAGAAGCTGAAAAGAGCGCTATAAGCAAATGGGATGCTGTATTTAAAAGAAAAGTTGAAGCTATAGAGCGAAAATTACATAAATTCTCATCAGAAGCGAAAATCGAAGATTTGTCGTCTAAAATTGCACTTTCCAGAGATGCATTGGATAAGGCTACTACCGCAATTGATGTAAAACTCAAAAATCTTTATATAAAAGTTGAGATTCGTGAATGGAGAGAGAATGTTGTGAAGATTTATGCTGAATTTCAGAAAGCGATAACTGATATATCTATGAAAGAGCTTTTCAAAAGCTTGAAATTTCAAAATTTCAACTTTGCTCCTTTAACAGAATCTAATAGCGTGAAGCTTGCCCTTGAACCTTTTGAAAATTATGTTTCAAAGATGAAGGAATTTAGTGAGTATGAAGCTTTCGAAACTAAGGAAGCGCTAAAGGAAATGGAAGCTTTAAAAGTGGAGATGAATAGTTTTATTTCTACTCAAGAGAATCAGATGAAGATAGCGATAGGTAATATTAAGAGAAATTACGATGCTGTAGAAGCTGCGCTTATACTTGAAGCAAATAGTATAAGAAGTGCTCTTTTAGCTTCGCTTGAAAAGTATGATCAGGACGTATTATTAATGGAGCGAGGTGATATCATAGAGTTGGTGAATAAAGAACAAAATAAGATAGCTTCAGCTTTTAATAGTAATAAAGAACGATTCACAGCTCTTTTAGGAAAAATCAAAGATGAGATAGAGGAAATTAATTATAAAAGATATGTTAATGAAGTTGCTTATAATGAAGATATGTCAGATTCTATTAAAGAATTAATTACGGCATATAGTAATATATTAAAAGCGAAGATTGATGATTTATCTATCGGTTCTCTTATCGATAATTTAGAGCATTCTTATACGAAGTTATCTCATCTGCAGTTAAAAAATGAAGCGCGTGTATTATTAAATGAATATCAAAAGAAAAAAGCTAAGCTAATCTTAGATGGTGTGCGCAGCGGAGAGAAAAACATTTATACAACAATACATAATGAATACGTCTTGGTCTTAGAAAAAGTACAGAATATTCAAGCGCAATTTGAAAAGAATTTGAAAAGCGTTGGTAATATGCTGCCTGATTCTGCGTTATATCAAAAATTTGATGTAAATGACGCTATTATATCATTAGCTAGAGAAGATGTACTGATTTCTGAACAGATTGCAGTGGAGTTGAAGAATGAACTATTGGAACAGGAACAAAATCTACCTTTACAATTATCACATAATCTCATATTTGCGGAGTTACGGCAGCAAATCTTAGATGAAGGAAGGAGGTGCTCTGGAAATGATCGTGAGTCATTTGCTGATTATATTCGTCAAAAATGTATTTCTAAAACTATATTCAATTTTTCACAATTTAAGAAGTACGATAATGGTGCAGTATGTGACGTTTCTGATGTAAAATTTGATAGTAGCGAGCTAGCGCTTTATGATTATACTGGATATCGTTTGCACTATGCAAAAGAGATGCAAAAGGTAGTAAATTCTTTTATACAAAGAAAAGATAATATTGATTCAGTGTTAAGTAATTTATTTGATAAAAGTAATGCTGATATTATCACTCCTGCTGCATTGAAAGATCTTTTACTGAAAAAAGAGATAAATGAGAGTGAAGCATATGAAGTAATTATAGGAATTGTGGATAAAGCAGCGGAACGGTATTCCGTATTTGATATAACTTTTGTGCTGAGTATGGCGCAAAGAGTTTTATATGACAGACTAAGTAGAAGCGTTGAAGATATTAATAAGCTAATTCAAAATTATTCGCTGTTATTTACATCTCATCCTTCTTATGAGAAAGAGAAAGCGATCTTTGATGAGAGTGTACAGAAGCTTGAAAATGCTTGGAAAGATAGTAGTTACTCAAAAGATGGTTTAATTCTAAGAAAAGAGGTAGAATCTCTGTATTCTTATCTAAAAGAAGGTGATTCTGCATCTTCTCATGTTTGGCCGTATAAGTCTGATCAAGAAATCTGTGAGCGTCTGTTATTAGCGCTTCGAGATAAAGAGGAGACATCTGATGCAATTATACAGTACCTTGGAAAATTGGGATTATCGGAAAACAAAAATTTAGTAGTAAAAGAAGCGCTTACAAATTGGTTTAGTAGCGATCGGAAGCAAGTCGCTCTTGATAAATTATTCCTTGTATTATGGGCATCTATAGATAGTGGAGACAGATATCGTGAGTATATAATACAAGCGGAAATGGACTTAGTTGAGAGATATGTGAAGAAAGTTTATAGCGGTAATTCAGCAGTGGTAGAGCTGGTAAAGGATAAAGCTTTCAAAGCTATAAAACAGTCTCAGAGTGCAACTTCAAAAAAAGAGGCATCGAAGAAAGAGATACAGTATAAGTATGATTCTATTTCACCTGAAGAGAAATGGATGTGCGTTAAAATTAGTGAAAAAGTTACTAGTTTACAAAATAGTTATAAGGCATGGAAAGGTAACTCAGTAAAGGTTGATGATACTCTATGGAATGATCCATTATTCTCAACAATAGCATCGAATGTAAGTAGAGCTGCTCTTTTGACGGATTTGAATTTTGCTGATAAATTAGCTGCTAGTAAAGCGATATTGTCTGACACAGATGTAGCGAATATGAGAAGTGAGTTTAGTGCTTTAGAAGATAAGCTCATTCATACTTTGCCGGAGAAAGTGATGAAAATGATCAAAGAGAAGGAGCAATTGGAAAAGATATTGCAGATTATGAAGCATGTTATTCAATTTACTACTGCGGAAGATAGCAGTTCTGTGAAAGCATTTATCAATCAAGTAGATTTATATATCAGTGGAGGAGTTGCTACTATCTCTGATATTTACCATGGTATAGTAGACAGATATAAAGAATCAGAATTGATGATTTTAGTTAATAAAAGTAATAGAGCTACAATAGAGAGGGTTATTAAAGAATTTGAACAAGTGCTACAAGCGAAGAAAAGCGATATTATAAATGAAGCGGTACCATTTTTGAAAGCAGCTGTTGCGGATGATGGTTCAATTCTTAATTCTACTTCTACTGTTTTAAAGGAGATATCAAACGATAAGACAAATCCGTCATTCAATATGCGTTTCGAAGCAATACGTGACGCTCTTACTACTGATAAAAGTGTAGTAGATTTAGGAAAATTAGCAGAAGGTAAAAGTATAATTAATTCATATTTAGACTCTATATCAAATGAAATCTTCAGCTTTCAAGAGAGAAGTAAATTGCTTAATAGCTATATAAGTGTATTAGAAGATAGACAAGAAAATGCGAAGATATTATTAAATACTTTGCAATCGTCTATCGATATTAATGCAGTTAATAATAACTGGAATGAAGCTGCAGAGTTTCTGCAGAATTTGAAACAAATTATTGCAAATGGTAGGAAAAGTAATAGTGAAGGATTGCTTGAAGATTTACGAAAATTTGTTGATAGTACATATGTCGCGAAAGATAATCAGGCTGGCGCTACAGAGTTGTTGAAAGGTGTACGAGAACTTATTGCTGATGGTGAGCAGTATAGTGAGTCAAGATTATTAAAAGAGCTAGAAGCGCTTGTTACGATCTTTAATGTTGATTTACAGCAATTCGAAGAGCAAGTTACTAAATTCTGGAAAGATCTTTCTCAGAATCTTTCTCGAGGCAACGTTTTTGTAGCAAGATATCTAAAAGATATAAAGGGGACTATGAAAAAGTTATCTCCTATTACGGAAGAGCATCGCAAATATGCGAATAGCGCTAATGAGCTAATTGAATCTTTATTGCAAGAGCTTAACCCTGCTTTAGTGAAAGAAAGAGAGATGCTTCAAAGTCTCATATCTTACAGAGATGCTGTAAATGGTAAGAATTTTATCCAATCACAGGAAGAGCTTTTAAAATATCCGCTTTTTAAAGAGATAAAGTCTTTATCGTTTTATGATGCTTACGAAGCCTTGCAATATCAGTTTTTATACAACAAAGAGTTGATGCAATTATCTGCTTATGATGCTTTTAATGCACTTGAATCGGGGCAAGGAAGAAGGAATACGAAAGCAGAATTTATGGAAGTGATAAACGATAAAGCTAATGATGTGCTTTTCTTAGAAGAGCTTCCTCGTGCTTTAACAGGCTATAGAGCGTCAGCTACGATGTCAGATACAGATTTATCAATCTTTGGCGTTACGTCGCAGTTATCTCATAGTGCATCGTTTCCTCTTTTACAAGACGATAAAAATAGAACTCCAGCAGATAAGCTTTTTGCTAAAGCTTTAACGTCCTTCTTTGCGGTACCTGCTAAAGATTCTCCTTCTATCGTAGAAGCTGTTCTATTATCTACTACCAGCACAAATGTTGGAGTACGAAATTTCATCAGCGATGCGATGGATAATATCAGTAAAATTTATGATAGCACTATAGAAGATTTAGCGGGAAATGCCTTAACTTCGAAAGTAAGTGCGACTTATAATACCTTAGATGAATGGAAGAAAACATTAGGTGGAGCTTCACTAAGTGAGGCAGAAATGAAACGTTTCTTCATTGGCGCAAGAGATGAAATATATAAGGAATTGGCGAATTTTGAGAAAAATGCCAGATTATTAGTAGAAGATGCAGCAGAATTTCGTGCTTTAAGTATTCATACTGCTGGAATGTTTGGTTTGAATGTTACGTCAAAAGAAAGCAAAACTGTTTTCCAAAATAGATTTGTAGATTATATAAACTTAGCAACAGCTCTCAAAAAACTTGCTTTGCCAGGAAAATATTACAGCGAAATCATGCGCCAAGCTCTAAAATTTATGACAGATGCATTTCGTTATTTGGACATAAGAGAGGTAGAAACTGCAGCAAGAGGTAGCGTATCCTTCGCGAATGAAAGTAAAGATAAGATATCTAGCATAGTAAAAGAGGTTTTTGGTAAAGATTATATTACTGAGAATGACTTTTTAATTAGCATAAGAACTGAAGTACAAAAGAAAATTACAGATTTGATCCACCAAGGAGTTGTAGTACGAGAAATAGAAAATACTCATCAAATAGCTAATGAGTTGAAAGTCTTAGTAGGATACTTGTTGAAATATGATAGTGAAAATAGCACTTTGTCAGAAAATGATAAGCTGCAGAATTTTAAAACTCTTAAAAATATCAAAGATAACTACTTGCGAAATAATTGGTTTAATAAGCCTACGCTAGATAGAGAACATTGGTGGAATACTTTTACGAAGCAATACCGTACGATATCGGATTCGTACGCAGCAGGAAAGTATATGTCATTTAGTGAGATAGTAAAAATGGCATACTTAAGCATGGTGAACAGTAAAGAGTATGAGAAATATGGAAATGAGTTGAAGAAAACGTATGGTAAATGGCATCATGATTTTGATGGTGTTCTCAATGCTCTGAAGAATAGCAGTGATTTTAGCGATGATAGTGATGTAAAACTTGAAGAAGCGATCGAAAGAAATTCCAATTCTATCGTAGAAGCTTTCTGGCAAAATATTGCAGATGTAGTGCATAAGCTAGGTGCAGAGGAGTTTCCTAATACAGAGTCTTTCAGAGAAAGATTAGGAAAGATGATTCCGTCTCACTTCGGAATGAAAGATGTAATTTCGGAATTTGCGCATACTATATTCTCCACATATTCGCGTTCTGATGCTACGACAAGAGAGAAGATAGATCTTTTCATTGTTGTCGTTAATCAGTTATCTATTGCTGCTACAGGTAGAGAAGGTATAAGTATCAATGCACTGCAAGAAGCACATGGAGGCAAGCTATCACTTCAAATTTTAGAAGAGAAATTATCTAGTATCGTAAACGATCTTAGTGCTATTAAGAATGCTTTTACTGATACAGTGATACAACATCATTCGTCAGCGCGTTTATTCTCAAATGCTGTATCTTTACATGTCAGTGATATCAATAAGGCGTTTATGGCGCCACTATTGGAAGTGGATGTAGAAATTTCACTTTCTCAACAGCTTGCTGCTCAAGTATTGACCAATTTCGTATCTTGCTCTTTGAGAAATGGTAATATTATGAAATATCAAGACAGAGCGAATAGTAACGAAATGCAGCGTATTGAAGCGTTACTTGCTGAAATGCAGTGTGTTGAATGGAATGAAATTTTTGTACCAGAGAAATTATCTAAATCTAGTGTAAAACGTATTCATGATTATCTGAGCGAGAAATTAAGTAATATTTCAGCTGAGCAGTTTGGTGATATATCTTCTATGCATGCTTTCTTAGTAAAAGATCAAGTGCTAAGTCAAGTATTTGGATTAGGAGCTTTACAAGGTATTTTCGATGAATTTAAAGAGTACGTAACGCAAAAATTAGATATGAAGCAAGCCGATATTGCAGAAATGTTTGTCGCGCTTTTGAAAGAGCAATATGCACGCTTTATAGTTAGTGCAAAAGAATCTAATTTGTTAGAAGGTGCGAATGAGATCGTTCCTGAGTATATACCGTTGCAAACTATTGCATTTGCAGCGATCAGCGAAAGATACGATATGAAGAGCATGGAGGATTTTGCTGAAAAATATTTTTATTACTCTGAACTTTTCCCTAAATGTCTTGCGCATACAGAAGCTTCATTCATCAGTTCATCTTGGAAAAGTGAAAATGAAGTAGCGGTACGTAATTATTGTAATAATCTCTTAAGAAATGAAGGTAAAAATCCTGATGATTATACAGAAGTAGTAAGCCTTTTCTCGAGTGCTATTTATCGCATTAGAGAAGATATTGGAGTAGATGCGTTAATTGGAGGAGTTTATAATGCGCAAATTATACAAGATATAAAAGAGTATGTTTTCCGCGACGGTGTTTTAGATTTTGAGAAATATGCTTTAGGTACAGTAGAAAATAACTTTGTTCGCTCATTTGCGGCAAAATTAAAGAAATCAGTAGCTATACCGAAAGTAGAAAAAGAGAAAATAGAGAAAGAAGTAGAGGTAATAACAAAGCGTAGAGATTCTTTATCAAAAAGTGTGAAGGATTTCGAAAAAGTGCAGCAGTCGCTTGGAGGAATATATGCTACTGTGAGCGAGTATTCAGAAGCGAAAAGTGAATTAAATAACTATAAAAAGCATTTCGATGAAAATACTGCTGAGATATTAAAAAATCTGAGAACTGTAATACATCTAGGTGTAGTTCGTGCTAATAAGGATATTGCTACTTTATTTAAAGAGCTTGGTCTTGGTGATTTTTCTATAAAAGATTCTTCTTCATTCAAAGCGCAAGTGCAAAAGCGTTTTAATAAAGAAACGCAATCTGTTACCGAAGAAGTGGATTATTCACTTGGTACGTTGACAGCGAAAGAACCAGAGGAATTTAAAGCAGCTATAACGTCCTTACGTCAGAAGGTCACAGAACAACAATGGAATATTCTTGGCAGTGCGATTTTTAACAGTTATCAGTCGTACAAAGCTCCTTCTGCGGAGAAGATGATCGGTGCTCTCAAATCCCTCAGTACTTATGAGTTATGTGATATCGCAGATCGAATAGGAATTAGTGCTCGTAATCAAGTTATGCCTGATATTTATAGCTTCTTACGTGCTTTCGCAGAGAAAATTGTTGCGAATGGAGAAGATTTTCTTGAAGATTTCGTGCTAACGGCAGAAGAGTTCGATAAAATTAAAGATGCTTTAGAAAAAGCGCAAGTACGAGGTGATGATGTGATTAGAAATCCTAATATAGACGTAAATATCCTAGACATTGATGATGAAGCTTTCCTCAAGTCGCTAGGAGATACGCAGTATCGTCTTGCAGATCTTTTGTCTATAGTTGCAAAAGAAGATAATGATGCTATCGAGTGGTTGAATGACAATCTCAATAATAAAGAGAAAGAAAAGCTAATACGTGCTGTAGTTGCTTCTTATGAAGCTACTGATTCAAAGATAGGTGATACTATTGGGGTAATAGGCCGTATTAGTAACTATCTTAGTAGCTATTTTATCGATCCTTCAGAAGAGAATGCAATTCATAGAGCGGCACTACAAAAGAGATTAAGTAATATACAATATAAGAGCGAAGAATCTGAAAAAAATATGAAGCGCGATATTTCACGCTTTATAGAGACTCAGGTAGAGAAGTTATTTTCATTAGTGGTTGAGATGGCAAAACATCTTGATGGTGATAATGATATGGTCAATGCGCAAGATCTTTTCTCGTTAGTAGATATAATGGAGAAATCTCTTATAGCACATGAAGCTATTTCATCTGACTTTTCTAAAGAAATACATGATGCTGCAGATTCGTTAAAGAAATTAGAAACAGTATCGTTCAAAGTAAAAACTATATGGTCGTATCTAAGAGACGATGAGCCAGTGAGCCTTATGAGCACTATATACTCCGAGATGAAGAACTACCTGCATCAATCAGCTTCAGCAGAGAGAATGTTCATTGAGTCTAATAATAAAGCACTCGATATAAAAGAGATGTTTGTAAGATTATTGGAGCAATTTGATGTTATTCCTCAAAGATTTTTGCAGCTTGATATAGAGCAGCGCGATAAGAGCATTGCTGAGTATATTGCAGAAAGAGAAGAAGAAAATTCAGATATAGCAGGTACGACTGTATTGCGTCAGGTATTTAGTTTCTTGAAATTGTTTAACGCTGATTCGCGTTTGGTAAGTGCAATACATAAGATTATAGAGGATAATGAGCCGTCATATAATCCTAAAATGATGATTGGAGACGCTATGATAGAAGAGCTGTTTTCCGTTCAGCAGCGCGCAGAAGTAATAGATGAAGCGATAGCAGTGTATGATAAATGGTATAGCGAAAATAACGGCAATATCATTACCGCTGCAGAAGCTGCTGAGAATAGCAGTATCATAGAAGATTTAGACAAACAAATTGCAGAGAGACAAGAAAAATTAAAAGTGCTGAATGAGCAGTTATCAGAGGAGATTGTAACGCAGAATATCAATAATTTTAATACTACTCACATAAATATACGAGCTGAAGAGCTAATATATGGAAATTTGAAGGATGTTTTAGCTGACAAGGATTTTGCTAATATACTTAGTGATGCTAAAATGATAGCGAGTTATCCTCATTTTATTAAATTTTTAGATAACGTATTACTTTATAAAACAAATAAGAAAGAGAATTCTATAAACTACATTAAAAAAATGGAAGATGCGCTAAGTGCATTTTTGAAGGTATGTAAGATGATTGCTTCGTTGTCTAAGTACGAGATCTTTAATGTTGATATTCTGAAGTTCGATGACATAGATTCAGTAGCGAAGCTTATAGCAAAATTAGATTTATCAAATATTCAATTAATCTCTGATGAAGGTGGAAAAACAGATAAAGCACTACAAAGCTTACAGAGTGCACTTATTAGCAAATTGCAACAAATTAAGGATATTGTATCTGACGGCGCTGCAGAATTGAGAACTTTGAAAACTGCTTCAATTCCACTGAGTGAGTTTGCTGCTACAGACGCTACGATTTTTGCATTCTTGAAAAATGAAAATAGTATGGCGTTTGGATATAGTGCTTTCTTATCATGTCCAGTAGAAGGTACTCATGGCTTTGCAAATATTGCAGAAAGACAATATCCGTTTAGTATTGAGTTACAGAAAAGCAGTAATAGCTATAATGTTGAGTACTTATTAGCTGATATGAACACAAAGATGTCCGAGGAAAAAGCTAAGGAATGTGGTATCGATAAGATTCCAGACTTTTTGAAACTTGTTTGTGAAAAGACATTTCCGCGCGACAAGGATAGAGATGATAAAGCGCAACATGGAGCAGATAACGAGTATTTTAAAAGATTGCAACGTACAGAAGATGAGAGCTCTGCAAAACTGAGCGTAGATATTAAAAATCTTCAAAATTTATCGGGACAGCTTGTAAATTATATAAAGAAAGAGCTGCAAGATGGAAATATTAAATCATATGAAGACGTGCAATCTCTTGTTGCAAAGGATGAGAAATATTCCCCTAGCATTCAACAGCTTATAAGTAAAATTAATGGAGATTGCGAGTATGCTACGATTTCTTGCAGAACGCTGGATGTAAATGGCATTATAGCTAATATCGATAGCGCACCTTTGCTTGCCTTTAATGAGCATGCAAGAGCGATCTCGATAGCAAATGCTTTAAATGATCATTTGATGAAATTATGTAGAGCGCATGAGAAAGACTTTAGTGATGGTATAGAACAAGAACTCTTACAAAGAGTTTCTGTAATAGAGCGAGCATTTAAAGTTCTTATCGAACAAGAAAAATGGAGATTATCTTCAGAAATGAAGCTTTTTGAAATGCAAAAAGCAGATCCATCGAATCATGAAACTATAGATAAGTATCGCAGTTTGTTGAATGAGCTGCTACAGCATAGACTTAGTGAGAAGAGTGAGATGGAAGCTATCAAGTATTACGAACAAAGTCACATAGTACAGAGAAGGGCAGAGATTGAATACTTAGAGAAGG
This sequence comes from Candidatus Fokinia solitaria, assembly GCF_003072485.1. Taxonomy (NCBI): domain Bacteria; kingdom Pseudomonadati; phylum Pseudomonadota; class Alphaproteobacteria; order Rickettsiales; family Candidatus Midichloriaceae; genus Candidatus Fokinia; species Candidatus Fokinia solitaria. Next base: position 542,140 of record NZ_CP025989.1, on the reverse strand, counting down.
AGTTGAAGAGTATCGATAAAGTTAATGACGTGACGTTCTCATCTAAAATAGATGATATTCTTTCATCATTTAGAACGGAGTATCAGCACATGCAAGATGCAAGAGAGTACTATTACTCGTATCATACTAAGCAGATGAGAGATACTGTTGTTTCTCAGCAGAAAGAGTTTACAGAACTATTATCACAAAAGTTAGCACCTTTGAGTTTGAATGCTGATAGTTCGTTAGGAGGTAGTGATAGCGTTACAGGAGTTGATTCCGAACTTCGTGAAAAGTTAAAGGAAGATGTAGAGACGGCTAAGACTGATAGATATAATTATATACAACTTTCTAATTTTGCAAAGAAGAATGGGATAGGAATGCATTCTTTAGAAATGATACAAGCTGTTTCTTGGGTATATTCTTATTATAACGTTGATTATAGAGCTTATCGTACTAGTAGTGGAGATTGGACCGCAAAGCAGAAGGAAGATATGATCAGTAAGTCCAACGCTAATATGAATAAATTTATAGCAGGTAGAAATTTAGCGAGTGGAGAGTTAGATATTAGTATGCAAAAAATTAGGCAACTTGTTACATCGATGTACAATGATGACATATCTTATTTTAGGAAAGAGATGGAGAAGGCTTATGCACTTGTAGCTAAAAGTCTAACTGAGTACGTTACGTCTTATAAATTTGAACTTAAAGCTGAGCATAGTGACTTGCGTACTTCGTATTATATGAATGTTTTAAAACAAAGTGCTGCTGCTGAAGCATCTCGTTTAGAGAAGTTTTACCTTACTGATATTATGAAGGTATTAGAAGGGCATAAAAAGTCTCTTGTCGAAGTTGAGAGGTATAATGATGTGAAGGACAAATATGAACTGATTGCAAAGAATCAGCAAAAATTGCAAGATGGACTTTTAAAGCCGATATCTAATTATGAGAGTACTGTAAACTACTCTGCTGTAAGAGAATATGATAGTGCTATAGCGCAGTGTGGTAGTATGTTGCGCAAGTTGGAGAATTTAGAGCAGAAAGCGAGTCAGCTCTCTAAAAAAGAGGAGACTATTAGAGAAGAAATTGGTCAAAATAAAGGATGGAGTGGCAAAAAGAACGAGTATATTGCTTTCTCGAGAGAGATTGAAAGCTTAGGTAATACACTGCCAAGCGGTAATTCTTGTGAAAAAGTAGTACCTTTTAATGATGAGCGCGTTATGAATTATTCAAAGGTGCTACAGTTTATTTTGCAAGAGAATGCTCGAAAAATTGAAAGCAAAAAGCAAACTATACATACGCTACTTAGCAATAAAGTGAGAGAGATGCAGACATATCTCGCGCATAGAGAGCATATGGAGGCGCTTGATAATGTTGAACGTTTATTAGAGAAAAGTACAAAAGCTTTGAATGAGAAGATTTTGAAAATTACGCCTCTTATTATAAATAATGCAATTGATATTGCTGTTTACGAATCTTATGTTGCTGCTGCTAGAGATGATGTAAAGAACAGCGCTGAATATGCTGTGATGAAAGAATTATGCCATAATCGCTATAGTGATGATTGTGATGAAGTAGATAATAGAGTGTCTAATTTCGGTGCAAGTATAATTGGAGATTTGCGCAGCGTAGCAATGGTAGTAGGAAGTGAGTATGCAGAAGCGTTAAAAAAATTAAGCACTGAAACAGAACTTGTAGCGCAGAGGATTGGAAAATTGACAATGCTAGAAGAGAAAGATATACGAAGTGCGGAGGATGAATTGGATAGCAGTATTAATAGCATTAATGAAATTTCTTATGGTAGAGCTGTTACTAACTCTAATAATCTTGAGTTGCATAAAATCCTCTTATTAGAGCTGCAGTCGAAATTTGCTGTAGCTAAATCGAAAGCGATAGAGCAAATAAATAATAACTTTGTAATGAGAAGAGAATATGTTTCACTTAGTAAATATGTAATATTTGATGCGCAAAACAAAGAGTTTAGACAAGATGAGAATGTTAAAAATGATATATGGCTCATAGTACGAGATGGATTTAGAAAAAGTATGGAATTCAATGTTCAAAGTTGTCTAAGTGATGTTCGTCACTTTACAGAACAGAGGATTACCATGCCATCTAAGTATAAGATGCGTGAGAAAGATATTAGTGGAATGGAACAATCATATGAGTCTACCTTACATTATTCCGGATTACGTTGTATTGAGTTGCAAGGATGGCATGACGATACAAAGAGAAAACTAAGCAGTCATTTTGACTCTGTTATTGCTAGAATGATATCGCATAACACAGCAGACGATTCGAAGTTAAAAAATGTAAAGAATGATTTTAGAAATGACATATTAGATATTACTGACGACACATTGCCTGGAGTAGTGCATTCTAGGACGAATTACATGACAGAGACTTTCACTTACTGGGATCAGAGATTCGATAATGTAATGCCTAAAATTTTAGCTGTAAACGCACTGAAGAAAAGTAGCGCACTGAAGAAAGTTGACTTATATTCAAGTGCTTCTGTGTTAGCGAAATTGATCAGTGATACGAACGTTAAAGATATTCAGAATGCGCTGCCGCAAATGATCATAGAATTGTATCATAAAGATTTAGAAGAGATTAGTAACACGATAGCGCAGTATGGCTTTGGCAGTGAGTTAACTGAAAGTAGCACTTGTATGGGCATTATAGAGCATGTACTTACAGAGCTTCCTGATCAGTCTGCGATTACGAAGCGTTGTAAAGGCTTAGATATGCAGTATAATGCTGTTAAATCAGAAGTGGATGCGATATCAAAAGTTATCGAATATGCGAATGATAAAGTGAAAAGCTATGAAGCGTCAGTACGAAGATTGAAAAATGAAAAAGTGAACTTCTTTGATAAAGCGATTAGTGCAATGCAACAATGTGAAACGGAAATTAATGAGTTTGTCGGAAGAGAGTTAAGCACGCTGCCTTATGATATACGCGATGCAGTAAGGAAGAAGATTACTGCTTGTGGTGATCACTTGAAGAAATACTCTGCACAGAAAGCGGAAATACAGGAATGGTCGAGTCGTGATTTCTTAGCTGAATATAAAATAATTGGCTTATATTCTCAGGAATTGAAGCGTTCTATTGATAATGAGCTCTTATGTTACTACTCTGATGAGACGGATGATAAGTTTATTGCTGGAGTTCGTGAATTAGATAAATGCGCTTCAATTTTAGATGCGAGTCGTGCTTATTATATGGATGCAAGAAAAATGCTACACTCAGTGCCGAGTTACTGTGCTCTCTCGCTATTTCAAAAGGAATCTAATTCGCTGATTGCAGAAAAATTACAGATACTCTGCGATTCTCTTAATACGAAGGTAAAGGGGTATGGAATACTATTAGATAGTGGAGAGTCTCTTATAAAGAGTTGGGATGAGTTATATGGTATGATGCAGAACAGCAGTATCTATAAAATAGATTATGAGCAGATAAAAGCTCATTTTATGCAAAGAGCTGCTAATGATCATAACAAAGTGAAGGATTCAATGAAGATAATGCAAGAGAGAGAAGTGATCGTACACTTAGAGAATAAGGAAGATTTGTATATAAAACTGCTCAATAGTAAGTATTTCTGTCGAGATCTTAGTGAAGCTGTATATACTACATATAGTATGGAGACGTGTTATACTGCAATTACGAAGGATGACTTCTTTGTATCTATAGTTGGAGGTGCAGATTATTTTATCATGAATGAATATAATGAGCACAAGGCAGATATTACAATAGATGGAGGAATAGAACACAGTTAATAAGAATGCGTGGCAATATATGATGAAGATTTTATGATATATTGCCTCGCTATTTGAAATGCAGTGATGGTTTAGATTTTGAAAAACTGCTGTAATAACTTCAGTACGTCACAGCTTATGTGACGTACTTTGCATGGCATATTTAAATAAGTTTTTTGTATCTCGCGATGCTCGCTCTTATAGTATGTGGTATAATTCTCTTCATGATCACAAGTATTGCATTATCTCTTGCTATAAAGAGAAAATTGAAGGAAGAAGCAAACGTAAGAATAGAGATACAAAAAGAGAAGATGATTGTTAGGATGGAAAGAAGAATTAGAGGAAGGCTTTGGAGATATCACTGGATGTTTGATGAATAAACTAACTATAAGACTCTAATATAGCACTTTATGCTTTTTCTGAGGTGCTATCTAATTGCAGAATGTAGTATCTCGAAGAGTATCCGCATGGAAGAGATACTCTTTGCCACTTCGCATAAATCTATCGATGCTACTTCGCGCTACTACTTTATATATGATTTTTCTATCTAATATTTTCTCTTTTTTTATAGCAGATTACTTCATTAGTGGTTATTCTGATATTTCTCAGAATTTTGAGATTTTGCAATTTACTATTTGCTGATAGAGCACTTTCTATATTGCTATGCGCGATAAATTTTAGTCTTCTTACTAGATTATGATATTCTTTCTAAGAGATATAACGTCATTAACATGCTTCATCAAAATCTCGATAGTATTTTGCGCGGAGTGTTTTCATTATTCTTAAGCGTATTATACGTCTTTCTTCTAGTGCTTTTTTCCTCATCTCAGCTTCTTTCTTTAGGTTAACAAAAAACATGTATATGATAATCCCGTTGATAGTGGAAAACGACACAATGCCTATTATCATATAGACTCCTATCATTGTTATGAAGAAAATTTTACACAGTGACGAGTGTTTATAAGCATAGAAGCTTACAGAAAATGAGTTTCCACTCCCTCATGAATATCGGTTAATATAGCATACTGAACGCTATATCAGCTACAACTATATATTATGAAAGCAGCAGAGTGAATTATACGAATTACTCTTCTAAAGAGTACGTTCTATTTCCTGCTATTAAACAGACTTGGTATTTTCGCATCACCGAGTCCCGAACCTATTCTACTAGTGAGTAGTGCTGCATCCTCTAATCTTATTTTATGTAGCATATTAGATATCTCAGCACCCCAGAATAGTGCAGGAGGATGATTAGCAGTAGTTATCCAATCCTCTAATGGTAGATTATATCTTTTATTACCATCAAATCCACCCTGTGATAAGAATTCGGATTCCATATTTAATAGCACTTCCATTTATAACAGAATTATAAATTTTTTATACCTTATGCGCAATATCTCTAAATTGCCTTAAGTAAAATATAGTACATGAAGTATGTTCTTTAATCTTCTTCAGTCAGTGATAGTCGCATATTTGGCGATACCGTGAAATTCATGGTGCTGCTATATTTTTCCTGAAGAGGCTTATTTAAAGTGTAGCTGTTTTTTACCTTTTCTATCGCTGTCCATGCAATCATTGCTGCATTATCGGTACATAGAGCTGCTTCACAGAAAAATAATTTACAGCCGAGACTGCATAGAAAATTTCCTATGTTATGAGATAAAAACGCATTAGCAGAAACGCCACCTGCTATTACTACTCTTTCAATTTGAATATTATAATCTCTTTTAGCATATATAATAGCTTGAGCTATTTTATCGTTTAACAGATCGAGAATAGTACGTTGAAAAGAAGCGCATATATCGCATATATCATTCTGATTTATTTCATTTTTATTAAGAATTGCTTTTTTAATAGCTGTTTTTAAACCTGAGAAGGAGAAATTTAGCGTATTACTTTTATATAACGGTTTTGGAAATCGATACGCTTCCTGTTTTCCGTGTTTTGCCATTCTTTCTATTAACGGGCCTCCAGGGTATCCTAATTTAAGAAATTGAGCGACTTTATCAAAAGTCTCTCCAATTGCGTCATCTAGTGTCTCTCCTATTATTATATGTTTTCCTATACCTAGCGATAATACGAGTTGCGTATTTCCTCCTGATACTAATAAGAGTAAATACGGAAAAGAAAGATCTTTGTTAGACATCCTAGGAGCAAGAGCGTGCGCTTCCAAGTGATTTACTGGAATGCACGGTTTTTTAAGAGCTGTTGCGATACCTTTTGCAAAAGCGATACCTACCATGAGAGCACTGACTAATCCTGGTCCTGCAGTCACTCCTATAAAATCTATATTTGAGAGAGAAATCTTTGACTCATTGATACAGCGCATGAATAATTTTGGAAGAGATTGAGTGTGAGATCTTGAAGCGATTTCCGGCACAACTCCTCCATATAGCGCATGTAGTACAGTGTGAGCATAAGAATCGCTAAAAAGAATTGTACCATCATCCTTCACTAGTGAGACACAAGCATCATCACAACTGGATTCTATACCTAGAACGATCATTATTGTACCACCGCTTCTACTGAAGCTTTAGGTAAGTTGCTAAGCTTTTTCCAGCATGCATCGAGTAAGTGATTAATCAATCCGGAGCGTTGTGTTTGTCCGAAAAGCGGCGCTATACTTAAATACTCGGATATAAGGCGGCTTTTCCATACAATGTCGTATTCTACTCTTTTAGATACTTCGTAAAAAGCGCACTTAAGGATAGCTTCTAACATATATGACATTGATATATCGGTACCATTCTGAAGACAGCTAGATATGGTTTTGATAATGCTGTGGTGATTCATTGCGCAATAAGCTACTGCACTTCTTACGTCATCATTCACGAACGGAGCACGTAAATCTACTTCTGCGAGTTCTTCAGAATAAAAATCGTGCAATTCATGATATTCAGAGTTATCGCTGGAATACTGATCAGACATTGTGTTCCATATATCTCCGTGTGCACGTTCTGAAAGAAAAGATTTACACGAAATCTCGTAGAGGATCTTTATAGTAGAAAGCCTATCATCTCTATTCATGATTGCTTCATTTAAATTTTATTCAGCACAAGAACTAGAATTCGCAAGGATAGCCTTCTTAATGTTAAGAAGTTTTGACGTCAACTTTTCATTCGAGGTAGCGAGCAGATAGTTATCTATGCCATGATGTTTATCCAATGTACGAAGACCTGCGGTAGAGACAGTTAGTCTGAAGAATTTCTGCATCGCAGAACTGAATACACTAACATTTTGTATGTTAGGCAGGAATCTTCTGCGTGTTCTTCTATTAGAATGCGAAACGTTATTACCATAAATAACTGTCTTACCATTTACGTCACATCTCCTAGGCATAGTATGTTAAGCTGAAATTCACCAATTTAGCGTAATGCTACCATTAAATAGCGCGTAGTGCAACATATAGTATCCAAATGTAGATGCGCTTTACTAAAAATTTATATTTGTGTTTGTACATCCGCATATGTTATGATACTATTTCGTACGTTATTACAACGGCAATATATTAAGTATGCGAAGAAAAGCTTATAAAAATTCCTCATATAGTGAGAGAGGTAACGAAAGGCGAGAGCCAGGACAAAGAAGTGAACGAGGATATCGTAGTAGCGAGCGTTCATCTAGTTTTTCTACTGAGACAGAGCGTGGAAGTTCTTTTCGTGGTAGAGGAGCAGACCGCGGACAACGTGATGGTGAGCGCTCTGGATTTTACGGTAGAACAGATGGCAGAAACTCGTTTCGTAGCAGAAGCGACGAGCGTCCGCAACGAGATGGTGAACGTTCAGGATTTTACGGTAGAGGAGACGGAAGTTCATTTCGTAGAAGAAACGATGAGTATGGACAGCGAGGCGATGAGCGTAGCAACTCCTTCACGAAGCTGAATGACTTCAGAGATAATTACGGCGCTAGAAGAGGTAAAAAAGTACTCGGTCGTGGCGTTGGTTCAGGGCTTGGAAAGACATCCGGTAGAGGTGGAAAAGGACAGACTGCACGGAGTGGAGTTGCATTAAATGGATTTGAAGGAGGGCAAATGCCTTTGTACACAAGGCTACCTAAGCGTGGTTTTAGAAGTACTAACAGGATAGAGTATACTTTAATTAGTGTTGATGCGCTGAATGATCTGATTAGAAATGAGAAGATTAATGCGGATTCTGACGTAACAATGGATGTAATGATTGAACTCGGATTAATTGAAAAGAAGGGAGAGAATGTCAAGTTACTTGGCCCTAAGGAGCCGGATACTATTCTCGATAAAGCTTTTCGTTCGATAGAGGTGCATAAAGTTTCTCAGAATGCGAGAGCAGTACTTGAAGAGAAAGACGTAAAAATTATAGAAATTGCTTTGGTTAAAAATAGAGCTTCCGACGGAGAGTTATAGTTTTTCTAAGGTATTTTGTGTTGTAGCAGTAAGGCGTGAATTTCAGAAAGGATGTTTTGCATTTCATAATCACTTCGTTCAAAGGCGTTTGATATGAGTATAATGCGTTCTGGCAATCTGAAGTTCGCCGCCGCTGCTTTGTGAGAGGAGTGCAAAGGTTCGCCTCCGTACAGCGCTGTATCATGCGCATTTCCATATATTGGTGAATAGTGTTTCTTCTGAGAAACCGCTATCTTGTGTAAGAGTGATATTAGCAAAAATAGTACTACGTTATCGTGCGATGACTTAGGTGATGGCACCCTAAATTCTATCCTTCTGTTTTCGTGATATGAAGATGGTATTCTGATTGCGGCAGTTCTATTGTTGATCCCCCAGCTTACTGTCAGAGGTGTGTGTATACTACTACCGAAGCGAGCGTATTCCTCATTATCTTGAGACAGTAGAAAGTATAAAGCATCGTTCAGCATTTCTAAGATACTATTGACGTAACTCGTTAGATGGTCATTTTTTGTAATAGATGACTGAGAAAAGATGTTTTTGCTATCAATATGTAAACTAATGTTGTACTGTGCACTCGATGCATTTTTTTTTAAAAATGGCTTTGCTGACGTAATAATTATATGTTGATTGCAGTTTTCTAGTACTTTATTGCACATTTCAATTTTTTCGCATAAGCGATTAAGATCTGTAGTGTGAGGTATTCTAATTTCGTATTGATCTTCATCATCTTCTTTAACCACTGATACTCCGCATTGTTTTAGTTTTTCTGCCAATTCAACTATAGTACTGTGTTTGTATCGATTTTTAGGTATTGCGTAAAACTCTACTTCAATTCCTATAGCGCACTCTATTTTGTATCTTTTCGTTATGATAGTACTCAATTTATGAATGATTTTGGATTGATATGGCACTAAAAAAGATGATGTGCTACCATATAAATAATGTATTATGGTGTACCAATAAAAGCTATATGAAATTAATATGGCGACATTTATTTCCACATATAGTACATTTAAGATTATTTCTTTTAGGTGCATGTAGCGGCACCTCATTTGGCGTGCTTTCTGTTGTGACGACTGTCTTTCTACATGATATAAAGTACTCTTTGATTTCATTAGGTATCCTCTCAGCTAGGATGTTACCATTTTCTTTTAAATCTTTAAGTGCGCCATTTACCGACATTATACCGCTAGATATGTTGTTTCCGAAAAAGTGGTGCATGAGGAAGAGATGGATGTTCTTACTTCAGATTATGATCTCGTTGAGTATGATCGCTATTCCTTTTATGGTTTATAACGAATGTGTATTTTTTGCTTTTACGCTGCTACAAGCGTCCATGTGCGCAACTTTTGATAATAGCCTAGAAGCATTTAGGTTAGAAGCTGCAAATAATTATGAAATTCCGAAAGTTGATTTATACTTTATTCTAGGGTGGACAACCGCAATCTCATGCATCAGTTTTATCACTCTCAATCTTGTAAGTATTGTCTCTTGGAATAGTGTATATGCTATTTGCGGATTTCTATGTTCATTGTATCTGATAGTAATTTACAAAATAGATGATGCCATCGTCACGCTTCAAAAGAAAAAGTACGAAATTGCTTCTTTTATTAAAGAGTATTGTGGTGCCTTTACCACATTTCTTGCAGCTGATAAAGCCGTATTGATATTGCTTTTAGTTGCTACATTCAAACTAAGCGATGGATTTATGGATGTATTGCTAATGCCATTTCTTTTAGAAAATGGTTTCTCAAAAGAACAGCTTGCCACGTTTAATAAGATTTTTGGCACAATCGGATTCTTAACAGGTACAGTAATTGGAAGCTACATTCTTCGAAGATTTTTTGAGAAAACAATACATATATTACTTGCTGCTGAAATTATGGCAGCTTTCTCTAATTTGTTGTTTTTGATATTTCTATCATCATCTGCTGGAAACATGATATTAGGTGCGATTTCGTGTTTGGAAAAGGTTTGCCAGGGTTTTGCTAATGTTGCTATAATAAGTTTCATGAGTATGTTTTGTAGAGCGCAAAACTCTTATAGAGCTACAATGTTTGCTATATTAAGTTCGTCTTCGCAGCTTATGAGAAATATATTCAGTTCTTTTTCTGGATTTATAGCATCGCTTTTTGGATGGAAAGTATATTTCGTAGTATCGGTGTTATTATCCATACCCGCACTATTTATTGTTATTCTCTTGCTAAAAAGTAACTATCAGAATAAATTCGACATCGGAGGGTAGTAGACACCTGAAGTGAGATGTCTTTTTTATTTATCAGAATTGTAATTTACTTCGATTGCAAAGGTTAATGTTAAGAGATTCTTTGATTTTCTTTATACTATTTTTTCTATGTAGTGCAAGCATAGCTACAGCTAGCAATGATAACTTATTGAAGATTAAGAAATTTGCAGAGGAATGCCAGCGGGAAAAACATACATTGCAAGGCGGCGCAATAGCAATTCTATACAAAGGACGTGTAGTTTATAAGACAACTTTTGGTAAAAGAATCGGTAATCGTCAAAAGATTACCGCAGATACGCTATTTCCGCTTGCATCTGTTTCAAAACCAATATCTGCGTTGAGTATTGCGTTTCTCGCTGAACATAGCGATTTTTCCTTCGAGAAGAAAATAAAGCTTTCATGTATCGGCACAGATATTAGTATGAAGGATATTTTAAGCCATAGTACAGGCTATGACTTCTCCGGAAATCCGCAAATAGAAAGAGGGTTTTCTCGAAATGCATTACTTTCTCAGATATCAAAACAATGCCCAAAGTGTAGAGTAGGAGAGTGCTATTTTTATAGTAATGCGATTTTCAGCTTATCTGAAGAATTTTTGAAAGCTAATGAATTAAATTTACGGAACGCTGTTGTCGCAATGTCTGATCGTTTAGGAGTAAATGGTATTCATATGTTTCCGATAAAAAGAAATCACGCAATTGCTTACCCGCATCTTGTGATAAAGAGAAAAGGGAAGAGGGTATTGAAATCTTTACCATTTCCACCTTATTATCCGAAGACCGTTTCTTCTGCCGCTGGTGTATTTGCTTCGTTGAATGGAATGATAGAAATCTTGAAACTAAGTTCTGGATATAGAGAAGATGTTATTTCTAGGAAAATGTTGCGCTACTTATATACTCCTGTTGTGAAAAGTCATTCAAAGGATAAACGTAGTGGAATAAAAAAGTATTATGCAATTGGATGGAGAGTAGGAAAAACATCGAATAAAAAAATGATTTTCCATGGCGGTTCAATCAATGGAGTAAATTCTTTTATTGGTTTTGTGCCTTCTGCAGAAGTTGGAATAGTAATTCTTACTAATCAACAATCGAGTTTTCCTTCTAAGAAAGGGTTAAAATTCTGCGAATTATTTATGCATTAATGTAAGATCAATTACAGCAGTAGAAAAATTTTATAATTATATACGTTCAAATACAGGAAAGAGATGTGCTTTTGAAATACAGCAAAGAAAAGCACTTTTGAAATACAGCAAAAAGATTTACTTCTCTTTATCGTAATGAGAGGTGAGTGGCAATATGCTGCTTATAAATTCTACCGTTCACACTGCGATAGCGCAGTAGTTAGAGATAAAAGAAATCAAGAAAGAGATGGTAAGAAAGAGCGATACAGTCGTTACTATAAATGAAATAATGCATATCTCCGAACAAATTGCATCTTAGCTTAGAAAGCAGAGTACAAAGAAACTAAGTGAGGGCACATCAATCATAAATTTCATCTTGAGAAGGAAAGATACTTTCTCGCACAACCATCGCATACTTGAAAGGCAGTGCGCTTCACATGGCGAACTTTACAGATTTTACAACGCAAAAGCTAAAAGCTAAAACTCTGTACATTGCTGCTTATATGCTAGCTATAGGAAGTTCTTCTCTCTAAAATAAAAGCTTATTAAGAGTGTTGCTCTTCCTCATGTACGCTATTTGGATGAGCAGCTATAATTACAGCTACTCCAAGTACGCCATACGTAGTATGCGCAACTGCATTACTTTTTTCGATCGGCATTCTCAATGTATGAAGAGGTACGCTACCATCTTTTTGCCATTCTGTTCTTGCTATTTCAGCGCCACCTAATCTTCCACTTATAGCGATTCTCACTCCGTATGCGCCTGATTTCATAACATCTCTAATAGCTTTCTTCATTGCCTGTTTCGGCGCGACTCTCTGTTCGAGTTGTTGAGAAATCATTTTTGCTACAACTCTAGATTGTAATAACGGTTTTTTTTCAGTATCTACAATTACATTGATTTCTAGACCTTGATCTGCGATATCGGCAATACTCTTTTTTAGAGTATCCGTTTCTGCACCACTTTTACCTAGTATCACCATAGGTTTCGTCGCTACTATTCTTACATTCAGTTTTGACGAAGAACGGCGCATCTCAATTTTGGATATTAAAGCATTTCCGAAACGCTGTTCTATAAGCTCACGTACAGCAATGTCTTGACGTAGGATGCGCGGATAATCTGCCTTTGACGCATACCACATCGAATCGGTACTTCTATTAATACCTAACCTCAGACCAACAGGATTTGCCTTTTGTCCCATATTAGAAAACTTTAATCAAACTAATGAATGTGGAAAGCGTACCATAATATGCGATAGATTGCAATCTTCGTAATTAACAGTATTGAGGATATATCTCACTCTGAATGCGCTCCTTTATTGAATTTTGTTATTTAAGCTTTAATCTTCACGAAAATTGCTATAGAATAGCGTAGGAAGCAGTGAATAATTACGAGAATTTAATGGCTGTAAAAAAGAAAGTTATCGACTTTAACGCAAAGCCCGTCATGCCAAAAGCTACTGCTATGTGGTTGATTCTTAATACAAAACTTACTTTTACGCAAATTGCCACTTTCTGTAAATTACATCTCTTAGAGGTGCAGGCTATGGCGGATGATGAGTTAGGGCATAAAATTACCCCTATAAGCCCTATTAGCGTAGGACAGCTTACCGCGGAAGAGATTAAGAGGTGCGAGGATGACGCTAAAAGCACTTTGAGAATGTCTGAAATTATGAAAGGAGTGCTTTTTGCAAAGAATAAAACGAGAAAATACACTCCGGTAGCATTAAGAAGAGAGAAAGCAAATGCCATATTATGGGTAATTAATAGATTTACGACGGTCAATTCTAAGGAAATAGCAAAAATACTTGGTACGACGGAGAAATTAGTCGATTCTATCAGAGCTAAAACTCATTGGAATTACGAAGAGTTGGAGCCGAAAGATCCAGTACTTTTAGGAATATGTAGTCAGTCTGACTTAGATTCGTTGAAAATGAAAGATGACGTATAAGCTTATTTTAGATGTGAATTCGTACTTAGCATACTGTTTAATCCTGGTAGAGAATCACCGCTAAGAAGTGCAATAAACGATCCTCCTCCATCTGATATATGCGTGATATTGACTTCACTCTGATTTTCGATACACGCTATCGTATCTCCTCCACCTATGAAACTTTTGATAACGCCATTTTTAGTAAATTTCGATAACATCTGAAGGGTGCGATCAGTGCCTTGTTTAAATCTTTTATCTTCGTATACTCCTAAGGGGCCGTTCCATATTACAATTTTTTGTTCTTGTAATATATTGTTCATCGCTAAAACTGTAGCATTTCCTATATCGCAGATGGAGAATGAGTGCTTTGTAGTATTTAATTCTTGTATTTTAAGCTGTAATGCCTCTGATTCTTTTCTTACATCTTCTGAGATACGGAAATCCGATGGTAATAGAATTTGCGTCATTTGAGAATCTTTCTCATAAGAATCGATGGAAATGATTTTGCACTTTTTATCATACATCAAATTATCCACATCTGACTTCGCATCTATTTCTATCAGGGAGGAGCTTATATTGTAGTTTAGTCCATATTTTAGAATTGTATTTGCGATACCGCCAGATACTATAATGTTCTTCACCTTACCAGTCATGAATTTTATTAGCGGTAATTTTGTAGATATTTTTGCGCCGCCGAGAATAACTGTGGTATCGTCAAAATTCGTCTTTGTAAGAGGTAGTATCGCTTTTAGTTCTTGCATGAAACGAATACCGCAAAATTTGTGTATGGTATGCATCGGCAATGCAGACATCGACATATGCGATCTATGGCAGCATGAAAACGCTTCGTTAATATAGAATTCAGAAATTTCCGAAATTAACATTTGAGCAGCTTTGTGCGAATTCTCTTTTTCTTCGCTATACAGTCTTATATTTTCAATAAGAAATACCTTTCCTTCTGTTTCTTCTGTCGCTGAAAGAAGTCTTTGCAATGCTTTTATCATACTAGTAAAGCAGCTTTCATCGCTAACTAAGTGAATCGTATGAAATCCTCTATTACGAAGATATGCATTAATTTGCTCAATATACGCAGAAAATTTTGCGCCTTTTTCTCCAAGATGCGCTAAAAGTATAGGAATGCCGCTGCATTTAAGAACGAAGTTGATCGTTTCTTGCGCTTTTTCCAATCTTTGAAAGCTTGTGATATTTCCATTTTGATCAGTTGGCATATTAAAATCCACTCTGATCAATACAGCTCTATTTTTTGTTATTTTCTTTCTAAAAGAGTCTTGGAAATTTTGTAAATTCTGCAAATTTTCGAAGATTTTCACTTGATTTCTATTAAATTATTACGAAATTCTTTTTGCAATATCGTATACACGTTTAAAACTTCTAAGTGGTATTGATACTTCAACAGCTTGAGAATCTACAGTAAGAAAGCTTAATGTCGCAGTCGGTTCTAAAGTTGCGCTACTTGCTAACATATTTGAGATAATTGCTTCATCTTGTTCTTTGTCATAACTAGTAGCGCAGTGATTGTTATCACCGTTAAATAGCACAAATGATTTATTATTTACTGTTATGCTTGCATTTTTCTCAGCTTCAATTTCATGATTACTGCATATAGATACGGAAAATTTGCCATTTTTTCGTTTTTCCAGTGCGATGTATGCGGTACCATCGAGAGGATTATCTTCAATACCAGTAATGAAACGTCCTTTCTTTGATGAGATAAATTTCCAGTTTTGGTGATGCGCTATAATGCGTACCTTATCAACGTCTTGAGTATTTTGCTCGTACTGCGTTGCTGACGCGATTGATGTATTAGCACTGTCACTTATCTTTTCGGATTGAACTGGCGCAGCTACTACGCTTGGCTGTGCAGATTGCGTAGTAGGTTCTGTAGTTGCGTTACTCGAGTTATCTACCGGAGGACTTTGCATATCCTCAACTTCGGCGTGTGCTGTACTCATAGTAAAGACAGTTGCTACGAAAAGATTGGCAATTATCAACTTCATTTTCATTATCGCAGTGTATATAACTAGAGAATAAGAAAAATGATGTATTAGTCAAGAAATGAAAGATTTCATGACTAAATTTTAGATATTCTTTTGTACTGAGATAGTGCTTTACATGCTGCATTTGTTATCTTAAGCGCTTGTAGTATGTGGTAGCGAAAAAAAACAAGCAGTTTTCAATTGCGTTACAAGTATCCAAATTACTAAGATGAATCCGAAGGTAATTGTTATAAATATGAGTAATAGGATAAATATTAATTTTGTCCGCCATTTTCGTTGGACAGCATTCTTAAGTATCATACTTACAACTTATTCAGTTTTTGTTTTTCTTCATAAAGGTCTGAATTATGGCGTAGATTTTACTGGCGGCATCGTGATGGAGCTGACTGTAAATGATCAAGTAAGTAGGGACGTCTTAGAGCAAAAATTGAAGTTGTTTGTAAAGAATTTAAACGAAGTGAAGAAAGTTCAAAATCACTATATCAATGGTAGAGAGCTTTTTATCATTCGAGTAGGAAGCGCTGATGGACACAATGTGAAGGATTTAAGTAAAATGGTGCTTGATGGCTTAGTAGAGTATACTCCGGCTATAGAGAGTATGCAGTACATCGGACCAAAGCTTGGAAATGAGCTATTACACAGAAGTTATTTCGCTATTATCGCGGCGCTTCTCGGTATTATGATATACACATGGTTCAGATTTAAGATGGAATTTGCGATTGGAGTGTTAATCAGTCTTATGCATGATGCTATTGTCACAATTGGATTTTGCGCCACTTTTCAATATGAGTTCGATAGCGCGTCAATAGCAGCATTGTTAACGGTAATAGGATATTCTATTAACGATAGTGTTGTGATATACGACAGAATAAGAGAGAACTCAAAAGATGATAGTGCACCTCTCTCTGAGACTATTAATGCTAGTATTAATCAAACTCTTTCTCGTACTACAATGACAGTTGCTAGTACTATACTCGTATGTATTGTGCTACTGATTTTTGGCGATGAGAAGCTTAAGAGTTTTAGTTATATTACAACATTCGGAATAGCATTCGGGACGTATTCTTCTATTTTTATATCTGCCCCTATTGTTATGCTATTTAGTCCAAAATCGAAGATTTAACGTTTATTATACGATAAATGAAGATATATTTTTTATATTGCATTGCTTGCTATCTCATAGGTTCTATATGTTTTGGCAAGGTGATAGAAACTCTTTTTGGACTTGAGAATTTGCGTAATGTAGGTTCTGGTAATATAGGCGCAACTAACGTATACAGAGCAGGTGGATATATACCTGCGGCTTTCACTCTTTTCTTAGATTGTAGTAAAGGACTTGTCGCAGTTTACGGTATATATTATCTATTTCAAAACATGTACGTAAGTAATGTGCTATTCAGTAAATTCAGTATGATGTTGATGTGTGGTGCGCTTTCTATCATAGGGCATATAAGACCACTTATTGTGTATCGTGGAGGTAAAGGAGTAGCTACTGCTTTAGGTGTAGTGCTTGGACTCTCTCCTCTTTCAGCGTTACTTGGCGTAGTTGTATGGTTGAATGTTTTTCTGTTAATAAGAAATGTAGCTTTATCGTCATTATGTATGGTATGGGCTATGTATATGCATATAATAAAATGTGAAAGCGGTATTTTCGCCGTTATCGCTTGTATAATCTTCACATTTTCTTTTCAAATGATTACTTTTGCACATAAGAGAAATTTTATACGTTAAGTATGCTAGATAACAAAAACTTATCTTCTATAAGGACGAATTTATATGCTTTATCGAAAATAGACACGATGATGCTGTATTGCGATGCATCCATTATGGCCAATGTAATCGTTGCAAGGTATAGAGAGTTTGGATATTCAATTGCTTTACATAAGCTAGGAGTTGCTGATAGCTATACCAAAGTGTGCGGAAGATCGCTGAGAGAATTTATATCAGATTTGCAAATATCTGATGAAATGTGGAATTCTGCAGCAAAGCTGACTGGAACAACTATTTTAAAAGAAGCTGTACTTTTAGAAATCAAAAAGCTATTTGAAACAATATACTGCGGTAATGTATCATTGCAGATGACGCATATTCTTAATCAAAACGCAGTTCGCTTCCTTACTAAAGAAATAGAGAAGACATGTGGTATATATAAACTTCGCACCAAATCATTTCACCTTTTGAATGAACTAGAAAGAATTTCTATAGATTCACAAACAGATTCGCAGATATCTTATTTTTGTTCTTTTCAAAATAAGCGAATGACAATACTTCTGCATGATTCTTCTATACCAGCAAGATGGAATGTTTCTGAAGTATTACTTATTGCTGATGGCGATGCTTCGTTACAGATTAGTCAATTACGAAACGAGATGCTACGTGCGCAAGTGCCGTTGTTAGTTACTTCGATGAAAACTGCACCTCTCGATCAAGATGCTGCTTTGTGGAGTATTGCTTTGGCAATTTCTTACAGTTTTCATTTTTGTATTCCATCTGTAGTTATAGTGCGCAATGCTACATTGCAGCAAATAGCCTTAATGCTGAAAGATTTTGTAGCTAAATTCGAGATAAACGACAAATAATATTGCATATTGAGTTTGTGGATGTCACTATTGTCATAAATGCGTGTAAAGATATTTGATGCGTGGTATTTTTTGCATCATAATACCGTTGTGTGTTGCGCTTTCTACCGCTAATGCAGATGATATACAGCTTATTCAGAATTATGCAGATGCTTTGAATAAGCAGCAAGATGCGAATCAAGCTTTGTTTCGAAAAGAAAGCGTAACTTTTGATGCTTCGCTTCTTAAAAGAACATTCTTCGGAATATCTGGAGGAATTTCAAGAAACTTTGCGCTAACTTCTGCTGTGCCTATAGTGCCTCATGCGCTAAACGGTAATGCACAAGGAGGAATTAATATAGTATCGCTAGCAGAAAATGTTAGAAGTAATAGTGTTTTTGCGCAGGTAGGATATAATGTATATGCACAGGATAGCGATGTCGTTTCATGTGGATTAGTGATTGGCTATAGCATTACAGCAAGCGATAATAATACCTCTTCAAGTAGTAGCAGTAGTAGTACTACTACTTCATCGGATGACGTTACAGTTACCGCTCTCACAGTAAATAGGTTGAATATGGGCGGATTTTTGCAATATCAATACTATTTTCCATCATTGCATGGCGCATATTGCTACTTAAAAGCTTATGCATTTGGTAGCCAAGTGAAATTAGATCTATCTATAGCAGATAATTGGAGTTTAGTATCAGCATACGGTGCTGCTTATAGTGATAATGCATGTGCGACTCCAGTTAGTGCCGCATATGTGCAAAGCACAAGTGTTACTTCTATAGAATCAGCGATAGGATTTGGTACAACATATAGAAATATGTTCTTTTCTCCAGGTGTGGAACTTGGAGTCGGTTATCTGTGGAAAAGAATTGGTTTATACTTAGGAGTATGGGGAAATTTCCTTGATTCGCAGCAGTCGGTGCTAGGAAGTGATTACTTTGGTTCTATTGTCAAACAGAGTACTATCGGAGATGCGTCAGGAAGTACTGCAGCAAATTCTTTCTACAATTCTGGCACCACTACATCATCGGCAATTAGTCGTATTACTGGAAATACTACTAAATGTACTCAAATTAGTCAGGTGACAACCCTTTCTTCTCTTAATGATAGTGTATATGATTTTAGCAACTTAAAGATAGGTACAAAAGAATTTGTTTTCTCCTTTATTGGAGGGGTAAATTGGTATTTTTAGATAGATGTCTATGTTATTGCATTATATGATATGAGGTTATACAATCCCCACATTCTGGTATTTTGGTTACGAAATTAATAATTATTAACTTATGTATTACGTTAAATTTATCGCGTCTTTTATCGTATCTTTTGTTTTATTTACTTCATGCGTAAAAGCATATGGAAATGAAGGAGGTACTACTGTGCAGTCTCAGCATGATTTAAGTTATGTAGCGGAAAAAATACTCCCCGCTACTGTAGAAGTGAGAGCATATTATACTGGTAAAGAGCCAGTAATGGAAGCTGATGAGTTATTTCGAGAATTTGAGAAGTACATGAAAGAAGGGATGCCATCTCGTAAGAAAGTACTAGGCTTTGGTTCTGGATTTATAATATCTGCCGATGGATATATAGTTACGTGTGCACATGTAATTAAAGATGCGAGTAAAGTAAGTATTCTTCTGAGAAGTAATGATAGAGTCAGAAGAGTTGATGCGAAAGTTATAGGGTATGATGAAATGAGTGATATTGCAGTTGTAAAGATAAAAGAGTCAAATTTGCCATACTTAAAGTTCGCTAATTTTAGCAAGGTGAAAGTAGGGCAGACAGTAGTAGCATTTTCTTCTCCTATGGCGCTTTCATGGTCATTCACGAGTGGAGTAATTTCTGATATAGGGCGTGATGGTTATATACAAACTGATATGTCAGCGAATAGAGGAAGTTCAGGAGGTGCAATGTGTAATGTGTATGGTGATGTCATAGGAATGCTAGCATTCATTACTACTTTCCCAAATTCTCCAGCTTTTTCTGGTATATCTTTCGGTATACAAGGCGATAGTGTTGAAAAGATCGCACTTCAGCTTATTAAAACAGGAAAGGTAGAAAGAGGATACTGGGGTGTATGGTTACAAGCATTAGATGAAGACGTTGCGAAATCTTTACAATTGCGAGATGAAATGAGTGGTGTGCTGGTAACAGATGTAGCGCCAGGTTCTATAGCGCAGAGAGACGGTATCAAAGCTGGTGATGTGATACTTGAAGTAAATGGACAAGTTGTAAGTAATACTGCGCAACTTGCTAAAATTATACGCGAAAGTGAGGTAGGAATTAAATTACCTGTAAAGATTATCAGAAATGGCGATTCTATGATGCTAAATGTCGGAGTAGAGAAAAAGCTTGATACGGAAGAAGACGTACGAGAAGAAACATACGGCAAATCAGCTAAGAAGAAGAGTATAAAACTTGAAATAGGTGCATATGTTAAGCCAATTACGCAAGAATTAAAGGATTTATACCATATTCCTTCTACCATTACGTACGGCCTTGTGATTGTTGACATTGTAGAAGATTCTATTCTTGGAGATACTCAAAAGCCTGTAGTAGGTTACGTAATAGTAGAGGTTGATGGCAGTAAGATAACCTCGGTAAGTGATTTTGAGAAAGCCATTGCTAACGCTAAAAAGAAAGGACAGAAATATGTAAAGATTGTAATAGCTAAGGAAGGCAGGCTTTATATTGGATTGAAAATTAACTAGAACTTGTAAAAAATGTGAATTTTAGCGCTATATCAGAAAATAGCTTCTCTCTCACTTTTGTCTTCAATATGAGGAAAATTTAAAAAGAAGCTAGTTCTCTCTTTATCTGAAGTGCATGATATTGTGATTCCAAGCATATTGCATATTTTTTTACAGAATGCCAATCCTATTCCATGCTGTGCAGTAGGAGAATTGACTTTACGGGTCATTACTGAGAATAGCTGAGTCAGCGCACTAGATTTTATAGATACACCATTATTCGAGACAGTGACATTGTATTTTTGCACTTCGATTATAATTTCTATATCTTCCCTTCCACCGTGTACAAGGGCATTTTGTACTATATTGTTCAGGATAGATTTCAGCAATCCTGTAGGGGAGCTATATTGAAAATCTTCGATAATTTCGAACTTAATATTAGGCTTGTCATGATACAATACTCTTAAGCTTTTTATTACGGTATCAACAAATGAAAGCCTAGTAGATATTTGATTCTCTTGTGTTTTGGAGATTTTTATACATTGCAATAAAGAGCTAACGATATTCGATACTTCTATTAAGTATGCCTCCATGTGTGGTAATACCCTATCGCATACAAATTCTACATCAATGCCTTTCAATGCCAAAGTATTACCGCGTCTTGCTTTATTTATAGTTGTCTGAAGTGTACTCAGTAACATTTTTAGTGTTGATATTGGTGATTTTACTTCATGTGCTATTGCAAAGCCTAGTACTTTAGATTCTATCATTTCCCTTTTGTTGATAACTTTTTCTGCAAGAGTAGTTAAGTATTGATATAGTACGAGTAAGAAGGATGATACCGCTACGAGTAGAAATCCGTGTTCTCTATAATTTTCTAATTCCCATGTGAGCTGAGAAAAGCCATCATCGCTAAACGGAATAGGCATCGATATGAATAAAGCTATAAAAAAGCTTGGCACTGTAAGAAGAGCAAATTCTATATATGAGAAAAATAAGCTAAGTAGTAGTAGTACAAGTGCTGTATTGAGCAGATAATGCATTCCTAAGAGAGATTTGAAGAACAGGAAGAACTGCACGAAAGAAATAGAGAACGCAAGCACGATATAGTAGTAGATACCTCTGTAAACGGAAGGAATAAATTGGAGATATCTTTCGCAGAAATATATTGAAAGCATTGCCATTCCTGCTACGAATTGCAGAATTGGAAACGGCGCTTGTATCTTTAAAAATACCGGTAATATCAAGAATGCTATAGCACTTGTAGCAAATACCTGTAACTGCAAATAAAAACCATTTTTCGCCATTTTTTCCGGTAAAGAAAGAATAAGAGACGCGATATGTTTTGCGAGTTTTTTTTGAATGAAACGAAGTAAAGACACAAATAAGAGAAAATTCTTGTTGCTAAAATACGCCGCTATAGATAGCTGTATTATGTTAATAATTCAACGTAAGCATGCTAAAATGTTAAGTGTAGAAGAAATAAGTGCTCTTTTTGCCGATATGGCGAGGAAAATGGAAGGGGCGATTGAGAAGTATAAAGAATTGCTAGGAGGATTACGAGTAGGACGCGCTACTCCTGGTATGGTGGAGAATATACAAGTTGATGCATATGGTGGTAAAATGCCAATCAATCAACTTGCTAATGTATCCGTTGCAGAAGCGAGAGTGTTATTAGTAAAAGTTTGGGATGACAGCGTAGTAAGTAAAGTAGAGAAAGCGATTGTCGATGCAAATATAGGACTCAATCCTAGAACTGAAGGAAGTACTTTGAAGATAAATATTCCAGAATTATCAGTAGAAATGCGAGAGCAGCTTAAGAAAAAAGCCGCTTCATATGCAGAAAGTCAAAAGATCGCGATCAGAAATGTAAGAAGATACGCCTTAGACGTTCTGAAGAATCTAGAAAAAGAGAAAGTAATTGATGAAAATGCTGTAAAAGATTCTTCGAAAAGAGTACAGAAGATGACAGATGAGTATGTAGAGCAAATAGATAAACTGTTGGATAAAAAGTATTCCGAGATGGATTGAAGTTTATTTCAGATCTGTTGATTTTACCTCGCGTGTGAGAATATATCTCTTCCATCGAGTACTAAGACATTCTCTTCAATTCTGTGCTCGATGTTTTTATACTTTTCGTGTACATCTTCCTTCTCTCCAAATAGTTCTGTTTGCGGTATATTTTGCACAGCTAGTAGCTTATCAAAATCTATAGAGAAATTTGCAACTTTATCTTCAAATCTTATAAGGGAAGAAAATGGTATAGAAATGTTCTCCTTCACACCATTGAAAGAAAGAGTTACGGAGATCGCTTCGTACGTCACCTTCAAGTCTTCGAATTGATGCTGTAGAATTACAGCCATTTCTCTAGGATATTGTGTTCTAAGTCTTTCTGAGAGAACTACTCCATAACTCTTTGTATCAAAGGCTATCACTATACAAAAGTGGTAAGTTGTAGGTGCGGAAGCTAGAGTTTTCACGACATCCATCACAATTAGTCTCATCAAGTTAGAATATATCGACCCGTATTTTATTGGCTCCATTGTAAGCGAAATTTGTTGTTTTTTTATACGGAATTTTACTATCAAAATCCTTACAATGCAAAGCGTAAATATGTGATTTGTAATGTATATTGCATCGTATATTAAGTTTAGTTTTAATTTATCTATCGCGAGACGGATTGTTATTTTAACTTTTTTCGCTAAAATTAAGAGAAAGTACTCTGTTTTATTGAAATGCCTGCTAAAATTACGGCATTGGAGACTTATCTCATGCCTCTTGAAAATATTTTCTCACAAGATGGTGTAAGCGAGATATCCATTAATAAGTATGGTGAAGCATGGATTGAGAAAAGAGGAGAACTATACAAAGAGTTAATTCCTGAGCTTAACGAAACTCATTTAAGAGGATTAACAACGTTGATAGCAAGTTTTACTGAACAAAAAATAAGTGAAGAGCAACCAATTTTATCTGCTACTCTTCCTAATGGATTTCGTGTGCAGATAGTAATACCGCCCGCTGCTGAAATAGGTACTATCGGAATTTCCATAAGAAAGCCCTCAGGTATGAATTTTACTCTTGAGAAGTACGAGAAAGCTGGAATGTTTCAGCAAGCAGCAACAAAGCAAGTAAAAGATCCATATTTAAGTGAGCTACAGTCACATCTTGATAATGGAGAGATAAAATTCTTTTTAAGAAAAGCTGTAAGTTATAAAAAAAATATTATCGTCAGTGGCGGTACATCAACGGGAAAAACTACTTTCACAAATGCGCTTTTACAAGAGATTCCAGCTAATGAAAGATTAATTACATGCGAAGATGCAAGGGAAATTTCATTGCCATTACATGAAAATAGATTGCATCTTATAGCTTCAAAAGGTGGTCAAGGTAGAGCAAATGTGACAATAAAGAATCTAATAGAAGCTTGTTTGAGATTGCGTCCAGATAGGATAATAGTAGGAGAATTGAGAGGTAGCGAAGCATTTGACTACTTAAGAGCAATTAACACGGGACATCCGGGATCTATTGCTACTCTTCACGCAGATTCTCCTGCTATGGCTATATCGCAGCTAACATTGATGGTGATGCAAAGTGGTGTAGAAATGAGTGTAAATGATATTACAATGTATATTAAAAATGTTATAGACGTGATAATTCAAGTAAAGAGAGGAGAGAAAGGTTTTAGGTATGTATCAGAAGTGTTCTTTAACAATAGTAAGGATAAAAAGTAATAAATGCTTGTGATGCGAATATTTTTGTTGAAATTATCACACGATCTAATGTAAGGTCTTTAGCATAGTTGTTTTCTCGCGAGTGAGACAAAACGATTCGTAATTCTAAATGCCTCCTCTAGAAATATGAAGGAATCCGGGATATTGCAGGTAATTCAGTATGTGTCAAGAGAAAAGAGTATGCCAGTAGGTCTGCTTTTTGAGATGCTGGAGCAGACGATAGAGGATGTGATGTGCAGTAAATACGGTACTCATAAATTTAAATGTCATTTTGATAGAAAAACGGGACAGAGTTCTCTATATCGAGTGACGGAAGTGGTAAGTGATGAAGATGCAGCAGCCGCATTACAAGACGGTGCTGTAGATGTGATATCAATTTCTGAAGCTAAGAAAAATGGACATACTGTGGAGGTTGGCGATAAGATTTTAGAAGAGGTGCCAATGATTGATATTGAGCCATCAATTATCTCTAAAGCGCGTACCGCTCTTGTGTCGAAAATAAGGAAAATAGAAGCAGAAAGAGAGCTTGAAGAGTATAGTGAGAAAATTGGAGAAATGTTTTCTGGAGTAGTAGAAAGAGTCGAGCGTGCTGCGGTAGTAATCAAGTTAGCTAATGGAGTGTTAGCAGTTATTCCTCATAATCATCAGCTACGGCAAGATAATTTTGTACATGGTGCGAAAGTAAAAGCTGTGTTGGTAGAGGTGAAGCAATCTCAAGATGAAGAGCCTCAGTTAATTCTATCAAGAACTTCCGATACTTTTCTAGAGCAGCTGTTGCACAGAGAAGTCGCAGAGATTTATAGTGGCACTATACGCATTGTAAAGATTGCTAGAGAAGCGGGTTCTCGTTCAAAAGTTGTATTATATTCTAGTGTTTCTTCTATAAATCCAGTAGGGGCTTGTATCGGTATAAAAGGTGCGCGCGTAAAAGCTGTGATGGCTGAATTAGGAGGAGAAAAGATAGATTTCATATTATATTCAGATGATATGAGAGAAATGGTGCTGAATGCGATTGCGCCAGTTGTGCCACAAAAAGTTTCTTTTAGTGAAGATGAAGATGTAGTGAAAATTGTAGTAGGTTCTGGAGTAGTGCATGAAGTAATAGGAAGAAATGGTCAGAATGTGAGGCTTTTGTCAATGCTTATAGGAATGAGAATTGAAGTTATGACAGAGCAAGATTTAATTTCAGATGCTTATAATAAAACTAAAAAAGACTCTTTAATTCTTCAAAAGAGGTTAGATATAGATATGATACTTGCGCAGGTCTTGATATCTGAAAAATTGAATACAGTCGAGAAAATTGCAGAAACAAGTGTGTCTGATTTAAGTGTGGTGGTAGGAGAAGATACTGAAATTGCAGAAGAATTGATTTCTCGTGCTAATTTGGCAATTCAGCTTGGCGCAGAGAGTTATGCAGATCTTGAGGAAGATAAAAGTTCTCAAGCTACTATGAGTGATGTTCCAGGTGTTACCTCTGATGCGTTGGCAAAGGAGAAGCAGATGATGATAAGAGCGTTCGCGCGTCTTAGATTAAGTTCTTTAGCTAGAATTGCACCTTATTCTAGCGACGAATTATACGAGATGTGCAATGCTAAAGGGTTTGATATAAGAAAAGAGTTGTTAGATGTTGTAGTCACTAAAGCTAGGCAGAAGACTTATTTTTCTATTTTTAAAAATTCTGACGCTTCTTAATGGACTTTCGTGATTTGGTAATGGTGCAAGATTTTAATGAAATGAATTGAATTTTCAGGATGAAAGATACATTTTTACTTGCTGAATTCGCAAGATTACGTAAATTTTACGGTCGTACATGCTTTAGTGATGTTTTTGGTGAGAACGATTTGATATCTACTCAAATAGATTCTTATCGTGACTTTTTGCAGTTGAATCTCGCATCAGAGCAAAGAGAAAATATAGGACTTGAGAAATTGCTACGTGCTATCTTTTCTATAGAGAGTAATGAAGGTAATGCTACTCTAGAATATATGGGATATAGGATTAATCCTTCAAAATATTCTCCTCAAGAGTGTAAGAGACGCGGTAATACTTCGTATTCCGGCGCTTTAATCGTAAAATTGCGATTAGTTACTTGGGAGAAAAAAGAAACTGGAAGAGAAATAAAAAGTATTACCGAGCAAGAAGTATATGTAGGAGACATACCTCTCATTACTGAAAGTGGTTCATTTGTAATAAATGGAGTAGAAAAAGTAGTAATATTGCAATTACATCGATCTCCAGGCGTATTATATACTCATGATGAAGGAAAAAGTAATCCAAGCGGAAGATACCTGTATTCTGTTGTAATAGTGCCACGCTCTGGTTTTTGGCTTACAATAGAGTTCAAAGCGAGTGGTATTATAATGTGTAAGAGTGAAAAAGGCAGAAAATTTCATCTTACTACCTTATTCAGAGCTTTGAATTTTAGCACAACACAGATATTTGAGATCTTTTATGATAAAGAGTGTTGTGAATATCACGCTGCAGGTATGTGGCGTAAAAGCTTTAATCATCTAGAATACAGAAATAGAGTGCTAAATTTCGCTGTATTCGATCTCGTAAGTGGAGAAGATTTTTTAAAAGCGGGCGATAGAATCTCGCCTAAAGTGATAGAAAATTGCGAGCAAAGAAAAGGTAGGTTATACTGTATTTTCTCTTCTCAAAGTCTCGAAGGAAGGTATTTCATGTACGATGTACTTGATGATGATGGTGATGTACTTGTAGAAGCAGGTAGTCGAGTAACAGTAGAGATTTTAGATGAGATAGAGAAGTTGAAAGGAGGAAGAAATTTCACTTTAATCGCAGTACCTAATCCTGGTGGAGGATATTACATAAGAGACACAGTAGTTTCTGATCCAGCAAAAGATACAGAAGAAGCTATAGTGCAAGCTTATCGTATTTTAAAACCTGGAGAAATGATGCCAGAATCCGGTGCTAATCTGTTGCATGACATGTTCTTTTCTGAGAAGTACGGATATGATTTATCGGATGTTGGTAGAATGAAAATGAATCTCACTAATAAAACTGAGATTCCGATAAATGTTCATCATCTTACTGTTGAAGATATCATCGCTGTGGTAAAGAAATTGTGTTACTTCATGGATAATGGCGGTACTCCAGATGATCAAGATAACTTAGGTAATAGACGTGTAAGAAGAGTTGCTGATCTTTTTGAAGCGCAGTGTTCATCAAATTTAGCTAGGATGAGAAAGAGTATCTTAGATAAAATGTCATCTATTGATAATATTGAAGCTTTCAATCCCTATGAATTAGTGAATTATAAATTTCTTTCACTAATGCTATTTGAGTTCTTTAATCTTTCCGTGCTATGCAATTACATGGCGCAAACTAATATATTATCGAGTATCAGTGAAAAAAGACGCGTTTCATGCTTAGGACCTGGAGGGCTTACTCATGATAATGCTCCTGGTTCTGCAAGGGATGCGCATAGAACGTATTATTCGCGTATATGTTCTATAGAAACTCCTGAAGGTAAGAACATCGGTCTCATCAATAATTTAGCTTTATATGCAAGAGTAGGTCGTCATGGCTTTTTAGAAGCGCCTTATCGTAAAGTAGTGAATGGAGTTGCGACAGATGAGATAGAGTATTTATCCGCATTGGAAGATATCGATACTCTTATAGTGCAAGCAACAGAGCCGCTTAATGATAGTAATGAATTTGTGAATTCTACTGTAGAATGCAGATTTAACGGTGCTAGGGTATATGTAGAAAAGGGTATTCCAAAATATATGGAAATTGCTTCAAAGCAACACGTTTCAGTTTCAGCTTCTCTCATACCTTTTATCGAAAATTGCGATGCTGTGAGAGCGTTGACTGCTTCTAATATGCTACGGCAAGCAGTACCTTTGATGCGTCCTCAAGCGCCTCTCATAGGTACTGGTATGGAAAAGGCAGTTGCACAAAGTTCTGATATGATGATAAAAGCTAAAGAATCTGGCGTGGTAGTTTATGTTGATTCTGTTAAGATTATCATAAGAAGAGTAAGAGAAGGGCATCAGACTGATTTTGATATTTATAACTTAAATAAGTATCTGCGTAGTAATCAATCTACATGCTATAATCAGAAACCTACAGTAAAGTTAGGTGATTTTGTAGTAAAAGGTAGTGTCTTAGTTGATTGCTGTACTGAATACGGACACCTTGCCCTCGGCATGAATGTGAAGGTCGCATATATGAGTTGGTATGGTTGGAATTACGAGGATGCTATCATAGTATCTGAAAGAATAGTAAGAGATGATTACTTTACTTCTTTCCATATAGAGAAAATAGAATGCATTGTAAGAGATACAAGATTAGGCCCTGAACGCGTAACGCGAGATCTTCCTAATGTACCGGAAAGTCTCATTAGTCATCTAGATGAGTATGGAGTTGTAATGCCTGGTTGTGTTATTGATACTGATAATATGATACTAGTTGGAAAAGTCACTCCACAGCCTGAGTCACCAGTCACTCCAGAAGAAAAATTGTTGAGAGCGATTTTTGGTGCGAAATCATCAGATGTTAGAGATTCTTCTTTGAGAACATCTTTCGGCGTAAGAGGTGTAGTAATAGGCGTAGAGATCTTTGTGAAAAAGGGCGCAGATTCAGATGATGAATTATCCATTATGAGATGTAAAGCGATCAATGATGCTACAAGAGAATATCAAGAGTATGTGAGATTACTTGAGGAATTTGTTTACGATGAACTGAAAAGCACAATTTTAGGACAAGAAATTAATAAAAGTTCCGGCAAAGTGGTAACGCAGGATACTTTGAATGCTTTAGATAAAGAAAAATGGTTCGATATAGATGTAGCAGATGACGTTGTAACTGCTAAATTAAGTAATTTAAAAGATGTACTTTCTATAAAAAAAGAGAAGTTGAAATCTGATTTTGATACACGCATAGCGCAAATCAATGAAGATGATACTTTACATTCTGAAGATCTGAAAGTGATTAAAATTTACGTGATGATAAAACGTAGATTGCGCGTAGGTGATAAGATGGCTGGAAGACATGGAAATAAAGGCGTTGTATCAATTATAGTGCCTGAAGAAGATATGCCTATTATGGAAGATGGCTCAAAAATCGATATTATTTTAAGTCCGCTTGGTATCCCTTCTAGGATGAATATAGGGCAAATATGGGAGGTAACATTAGGAGGAGGATTAGCTGCTCTCGGTGCAAAGATAAAATCTTTAAGAGAAAAAGCAATTGCCTCTCATTTAAATTTTGAAGATGTAGAAAAATTGAGGGATACTGTGATAGATTTCTATCTAGGAAATCTTGAAAAAGAAGAGCAACAAGGAGAAAAGGAAAAGCACTTAAGTACGAGCTGGGGGCTTATTTCTGATGTAGAGAGTGTAAACTCAAGCTCATGTGAAGCTGTTGCTGATGCTATAAAGCAGAATGAGAGATGTTATTCACCTTCTTCTATAGTAAAGGTATTAAGAAGTTTATCTGCTGATAGTTTAGTGAAATTGACAAAGGATATGTGTAATGGCATTCCTATTGCCACCCCTATATTTGACGGTGTAAAAGAGCATGACGTTGATACTCTTCTCAAAGATTGTGGAGTTAGTACCTCTGGACAAGTAAGATTAAGAGATGGAAAGACTGGAGAATATTTTGAGATGGAAATAACTGTTGGTGTACTGTATATGCTGAAATTACACCATTTAAGTGAAGAGAAGTATCATGTCAGAGCTACAGGACCTCATGCGTGTATAACACAGCAACCTCTAGGAGGAAAAGCTAAAGGAGGAGGACAGCGTTTAGGAGAAATGGAGGTGTGGGCATTAGAAGGATATGGTGCTGCATATAATTTATATGAGATGCTAACGATCAAATCGGATTCTGTGGATGGACGTAATGCTGCATTTAGAGATATATGTAAGCTTATGGAGCATATACGTGCAATGAGTTATTGTACTATTATGCCTGAATCTAGCTACATCCTTTTAAGCGAGATGAGATCTCTTGGATTACATGTAAAGCTATCTTATGATGAAGGATTTCAATCTCGTGGCACATATACAAAAATAAAGGACGTAGAAATAAGAAAGGATGATGTTGAAGTAAAATCATAAACTTACAATCTTTTTCTTTTATCATTTAATATTTATTCATCATGTATACATCACAAAATATAGGTATGTTCAGTAGAACTGATTTTAATAGTGTACATGTAACGCTTGCTTCTCCTAGTGATGTCTTAGCTTGGTCTTATGGAGAAGTTCTTTTGCCTGATACTATAAATTATAGAAGTTATAAACCGGAATTAGGAGGACTCTTCTGTGCGCGTATATTTGGCCCTCTCAAAGACTATGAGTGCTTATGCGGAAAGTATAAAGGCATGAAATACAATGTGATAGTATGTGATAAATGTGGAGTTGAGGTAACATCTGCAAGTGAAAGAAGACGCAGAATGGGGCATATTACACTAGCAGTGCCTGTTGTTCATACGTGGTATTTTAGATCACTACCTTGCAGGATAGGATTGTTGCTAGATATCTCTCCATCAGATTTGGAAAAGATAATATACTTTGAAAGTTATATAGTACTTGAGCCATCTAATACTCAGCTTAAAAAAGGCGATATAATTTCAGAAGCAGAATTTAAAATTGCCTCTAGACAGTGTGAAGATGGATCGTTTAAAGCTGGCACAGGAGCGGAAGTTATAAAAAGCTTGCTTTCTGATATTGATGTAAAATATGAGAGAAATCGTATTCTTGAAGCTATATCTCAGACTGGATCAGAATTGAAGAAAACAAAATTGAAGAAGCGGTTATCGATAGTGGAAGATTTTATTGAATCGAAGAATGCGCCATCTTTTATGGTATTAGATGTACTTCCAGTGATGCCGCCTGATCTTAGACCTCTCATTCCTTTAGAAGGTGGAAGATTCGCTACTTCTGATTTAAACGAGCTTTATCGTAGAGTGATCAACAGAAACAACAGATTGAAGAAGCTTTTAGATCTTAATGCGCCTGATATTGTCGTATGCAATGAGAAGAGAATGTTGCAAGAAGCTGTTGATACTCTCATAGAGAATAAGGGTAATAGAGTAATGGGGAGAAGTGTTAAAAGACCTCTAAAATCATTGACCGATATGCTAAAAGGAAAGCAAGGTAGGTTTAGACAAAATCTTTTAGGAAAACGTGTCGATTATTCAGGGCGTGCAGTAATAGTTGTAGGACCTAATCTTAAGCTTCATCAATGTGGATTGCCGTACCATATGGCAATAGAATTATTCAAACCTTTTTTGATAGCGGCACTCGAGAAATCAGGAAAGGTATCGACTTTTAGAAAAGCAAAAAACTTGGTGCAGAAGCACGATCCAATGGTCATTAAGATCTTACCTCAAGTAGTGAGAGATCATCCTGTTTTGCTGAATCGTGCTCCTACTCTTCATAGGCTTGGTATACAAGCTTTTGAAGTGGTGCTAGTCGAAGGTGTTGCAATTAAACTTCATCCTCTTGTGTGCGCTGCATTCAATGCGGATTTCGACGGAGATCAAATGGCTGTGCATCTACCTATTACAATAGAAGCACAGATTGAAGCATTATTGTTGATGCATTCAGCTAAGAATATTCTGAATCCTGCAAATGGACAGTGCATTATGACTCCTGCAAAAGATATGATACTTGGACTGTATTATCTGACGCTTGGTATGGATGAAAATGAAACTGATGACATACCGATTTTTTACTCTATTCAAGAGTTAAAATTGGCTTTATTTCATAAAAAAATTCCTTTACATAAGAAGATCTATTTTAGAAAAAAGCTTTACGATATCGATGGAAATGTGATCATGAAGATCATTACGACTACACCTGGAAGAGTGTTAGTCATGGAGAAATTACCTGATCATCAAGAGATACGCATAGAATATGCAAATAAAGCACTTGCGAAAAAAGAAATTAGCGAACTTGTCGAGCATGTTCATGAGTTTACTTCGCTAAATTTTGTAGCAGAATTTCTTGATGCGATAATGGAGCTTGGCTTTCGCTACGCCACAATCGCAGGAGTATCTATATGTAAAGATGATTTAGTAGTTCCAGATTCAAAGAAAAGACATATTGACGTAACAACGAGAGAGATTGAGCTTTACGATCAGCAATATCAAAATGGCTTCATTACATCAGGTGAGAAATATAATAAAGCTGTCGATGCTTGGCTAAGATGTAATGAAAGTATAGGTAATGATGTTGTATTTGCTTTGCAGAATGATGCAAAGGCAAGAGGAAATGGATTGTGGATGATGATCGCTTCTGGCGCAAGAGGCTCTCCTGCGCAGCTAAAACAGATATCAGGTGCGCGTGGACTTATTGCGCGTGCGGACGGTACAATCATTGAAACTCCGATATTGTCCAACTTCAAAGAAGGACTTAGTCCTATAGAATATTTCCTTTCTACTTACGGTGCGCGTAAAGGGTTAGTAGATACTGCCTTGAAGACTGCAGATTCTGGTTACTTAGAGAGAAGATTGATTGATGCTGCACAGGATTCTGTGATTAATATGTATGATTGTGGTACTGAAGAGTTTTTAAGCTGTTCTGCGGAGATAGATAGTGGAGAATTGGTATCTACTTTTGTAGCTATGGCATCCGGAAGAGTGTTAGCGCATGATGTATTTAGTAGAAATGATGGTCAGCTTCTTTTATCCAAAGGAAAAGTTCTTAATGCTAAGGATGTCGTATTGCTTGAGGAAAATGGCATCGAATCTATAGGTGTGAGATCGTCTTTATTTTGTAAAGCGCCTAATAGCGGTATATGCAGTGTTTGCTATGGTACTGATTTAGCATATAAAAGTGATAAGCTTGTGGATTTAGGTACGCCTGTTGGTGTGATAGCAGCGCAATCTATCGGCGAGCCTGGTACTCAGCTTACGTTAAGAACTTTTCACATAGGTGGTGCAGTACAGCAATCAGATGTTGAGTCCTTCGTAATTAGTTCACATAACGGTATTCTACGCGTCAAGCATCAAAATTTTGTTACTCGTGAGAATGGAGAAGTTATTGTAATGAGTAGAAATTGTGAAGCTGTAGTTGTAGATGAAGTAAATTATCCTAAAGCGATCTATAAAATTCCTTATGGATCAAAAATGCTTCTGAAAGATGGAGATGCAGTGGTAATTGGTACTCCGATTGCTGAATGGGAACCTTTGATAATTCCTGTAATTACCGAGAAAAAAGGAAAAATAAAATTTGTAGATTTTGTAGATGGAGTAACTATTAATGAGCTTTTTGATGATATTACCGGTCGTGCTACGATCGTAGTAAATGAATGTAATAGGAGAGACATAAAATTAGAACCTAGCATTGTTATCTTAGGAGAAGATGAGCAGCCAGTGAAATATGCCGATGAGACAATAGTTAGATATGTTTTACCAAAAGACGCTGTTTTAAGTGTAGTAGAAGGACAGAATGTAGAGATTGGAGATATCATGGCGAGAGTACCTAAAGGCTCATCTAAAGCACGAGATATCATAGGAGGATTGCCGAGAGTTGTAGAATTGTTTGAAGCTAGAGAGCCGAAAGAGCATTCAATTATAAGCGAAATAGACGGCGTTGTAAGTTTCGGAAAGGATTATAAATCCAAGAGACGTCTTATAGTCACGCCTTTAAATGAGAATGAAAAACCGCACGAGTATTTTGTGCCTAGATATAGAAACGTAGTTGTTAATTCTGAAGAATTTGTAAAGCGAGGAGCTTTGTTAGTAGAGGGGGATGTTTCTCCTAGTGAGATTCTAAGCGTAATGGGAAAAGAAGCACTTGCGAGGTATATGATATCTGAAATAAAGCAAGTATATCGATTACAGGGAGTAAGTATCCATAATAAGCATATAGAAGTGTTATTACGTCAGATGATGGGAAGAATGGAGGTAATTAGCGCAGGTAGCACAAATTTAGTAGAAGGAGAGATTATTAATGAAGAGGACTTGATAAAAGCTAAGAAAAATATCAAAGTGCCACTTAATAAAGCTGTGCTTCCAGAGGTGAAAGTCGTATTACAGGGAATTAGTAATATCGCTGTGAGTAATCCTTCTTTCTTAGCCGCTGCTTCATTCCAGGAAACTACCAATGTTCTCATTGAAGCTGCGATAAAAGGGAAAAGAGATTATGCACAAAGCTTAAAAGCAAGTATTATATGCGGAAAACTTATCAAAGCAGGTACTGGATTTCATTATGACTTAATGGTGAAGAATGCAGATTCGATTATCGAGGATTTAGAAAAGAAAGAAGCTGAGCAAATTAATATGGAGAAGAGAGTTATGGATATGTCTGATGTAGCTGCGAAAAAAGGACAATAATTCTGAAATATTAGAAAATATTTGTTGTGGAGTGTTTTCGCACATTATAACGTGCATTTTCTTTGTAATTTTCACTCTTCTTGTGAGAACACGTGCTTCTTCTGTTCTCACAAGATAAGTGAAGCTTCGAAGCTGGATAATGACATATCTCTAGTAGTTCTATCAAAGCAGATATAGAGTTTTATCGGTGTCCTAGTGTTGGATGAAGTGCATGGTTAGTTCTTTATTTCCTTAAGAGAGAAGAAGAATTCATTTTTGCTATCGATTTCTCTCAAAGATAGAGGTCTTTCGTCTTTCAAATGAAGATATTGATAATAGAAGTTCTGTCAATAAAGAGAATTGCTAACTATCATCTTACCTTTTACTGATATAGTGATCGATTTTATAGTGAAAAATCCAAGAAAGCATACTTTTCATTGATATAATATCTTCTTGTATTAAATTTATATGTATTATATAATCATATTATGTGCTTTTTAAAAGAGCTAATAATTTGATTTATTAGAATGCGTAACAAAATTGTTATAGTAGGCGCGAAACGCAGTCCAATTGGTATGCTTAGCGGTGCTTTGAAGAAATTACACGCTCATGAAATAGGGATACAGGTGATAGAGAAACTACTATCGGAAGTAGGAGTAAAACACCAAGAAATCACTGAAGTCATTGTAGGGCAAGTATTGACATCATTATGCGGACAAAATCCTGCAAGACAGCTTTCTCTAGGCGCTAAAATACCGACGCATACTCCGGCTTGGCTTGTGAATCAAGTGTGTGGTTCTGGCTTGAGAGCGATACATCTTGGCATGAACTCTATATTCAATTCTCATGATAATGAAAATAGTATAGTAATAGCAGGAGGGCAAGAAAGTATGTCTAAAGTGCCTCATGCTACGCATTTACGTAGTGCTACAAAGCTTGGCAATGCATTATTACAGGATGTTATGATATTTGATGGTCTTTTAGATCCGTTCAATAATATACATATGGGAATTACTGCAGAAAATCTCGCGATAAAGTATAATATTAGCCGACAAGAACAAGATGCTTTTGCGATGAAATCGCAGGAAAAAGCTAATCTTGCAAGAAAAAATGATGCATTTCTTAGTGAGATTGCGCCAATTGTTACGCAAGATCACAAAAAAGGAGAGATAGTATTTACTTTAGATGAATCAGTAAAATTAGCAGATCTTGAAAAGATCTTTACTCTTCGTCCAGCTTTTCAGAAGAATGGTACGGTTACGGCAGGTAACTCTTCTCCTATTAATGATGGTGCTGCATATGTTATCCTTACATCGGAAGCTTATGCGAAGAGTAGAAATTTGACTATACTTGCAACGATAGAATCATTTGCGCAATCCGGCGTTGATCCTGCAATTATGGGGATAGGGCCAGTCTCGGCATCGCGAAAAGCATTACAGTATGCAGGATGGAAAGTTGCGGATTTAAATCTGATTGAAGCAAATGAGGCTTTTGCCGCGCAAGCCATAGCAGTAAATAAAGAAATGCTGTGGAACGAAGATATAGTGAATGTGAATGGAGGTGCAATTGCATTAGGTCATCCAATTGGCGCCTCAGGTGCAAGAATATTAGTCACACTCATACATGCTTTACGTAAAAGAGGCGGAGGAAAAGGACTCGCTACTTTATGTGTAGGTGGAGGTATGGGAGTTGCTATGTGTATTACGGTATAAATTAACAATAAGAATCATTCGATCGTTTATAAGTTGCGTTGATGTTGACACTTACCGATATGGTATACTAGCCTTCTATCGGTAATGTTGTTTATAAGTCATGATGATGAAAAAATTGCTATCAAAATATAGAACTCATATATCTACTGAATTATCATCTAGTAATATCGGTCAAGAAATTACTATATCAGGCTGGATCCGAACGAAACGTGATCATGGTAGGCTATGTTTTATCGATTTACACGATGCGCACGGTATTGTTCAATGCGTAATTTCAGATGAGCATGAAAATAGTAGCTTAGTGGATTTGATAAAAGGAATCTCATGCGAAAGTGTGATTATGGTAAAAGGTGTTATTGTGAAGAGAGAGGAAAATAACGTAAATAACACTCTGAAGTCAGGCGAGATCGAAGTGCTGATAAAGCATTGCGAAGTATTATCGCGCGCTGCTGTCCTTCCTTTTGATTTAGGCGCATCAGATGTATCTGAGCAGTTGCGTCTTAAATATCGATTCTTAGATCTTAGAAGGGAGTGGATGAGAGAAAGAATGCTACTCAGAAGCAATGTTATACGCTACATCAGAGATAAAATGTTTGAGAATAATTTTATTGAATTTCAAACGCCAATTTTAACAGCAAGTTCTCCGGAAGGAGCGAGGGATTTTCTAGTACCTAGCAGATTGCATCCTGGTAAATTCTATGCTCTTCCTCAAGCGCCGCAAATGTTTAAACAGCTTGTAATGTATTCAGGTTTTGATCGCTACTTTCAAATAGCACCTTGCTTTAGGGATGAAGATAGTAGAGCTGATAGAGCGCCTGGTGAATTTTATCAACTAGATATAGAATTGGCATTTGTAGAGCAAGATGATGTATTAAATACTATAGAACCTATAATAAGAGATATTTTTGCAAAGTTTGGCGGAGAGGAAAAAGTAGCAAAAGGTTTATTTCCAAGAATTGCGTACAATGATGCAATGCTTATGTATGGTACCGATAAACCTGATTTAAGAATAGATATAAAGATATGCGATTTTACGAAAGAATTTAAAAATTCTGATTTTTCCATATTCAAAAATGCGATTCAAAGTGGAAATGTTGTACGTGTGATTCCTGTAAAATGTAAAGCGCAGCCACGCTCATTCTATGATACTCTTTCTCAATTTGCAGAGAAGGAGCTTGGTGCAAAGGGATTAGCTTACGTGACATGGGATAATGATGGAACGTTTAAAGGACCTATAGCGAAATTTATTAATGGAGATGTGTTAAATAAAATCCATTCTGAGGGTATTTATGAGAAATTTGATGCATGCTTTTTTGTATGCGATGTGAAGTCGAATGCAGAGAAATTGTCAGGAAAATTGAGAGTAAAGATTGCTGAAATGCTTAATATGATCGACGAGAGTAAATTTGCCTTTTGCTGGATAGTAGATTTTCCGATGTATGAATTATCGGATGAGATAGTTTTTTCTCACAACCCTTTTTCGATGCCTATAGGAGGGCATGAAGTAATTGATAATGCGAAGTCTGTAGAGGATATACTCAATATCAAGGGGTACCAGTATGATATTGTTTGTAATGGTGTTGAGTTGTCGAGTGGCGCTATCAGAAATAATGATTTGGAGTTGTTATATAAATGCTTTGCAAAAGCAGGGTATAGTAGAGAGACTGTAAGTAGTAATTTTAAGCCAATTGTGACAGCGCTCAAGTACGGAGTGCCTCCACATGGTGGTATTGCGCCAGGTATTGATAGAATGATTATGTTACTAGCAGGAGAAAAGCATTTGAGAGATATAATACTGTTTCCGCTGAACCAAAATGGAGAAGATACGTTAATGGGTGCACCTACAACTCTCACACAACAGCAGTTGCGTGAGATGAAGAGTATGCTTAAAGAATTGTCTATTATGCGGTAAAAGCGTACTTCATGCCTTTACTGTTACTGTGATGCAGTTGTTAACGCAATCTACGAAAATTGTATTACCTTCAGAAATGCTTTCGTTTAGCATCAAATTTGCTACTTTTTGTTTGATCTCTGTTTGTATTAGCCTTTTTAAAGGACGAGCGCCATATACGTTATCGTATCCATTGTGTGCAATCCACGAGATAGCTTCTTCACTTACTTCAAAACCGAGTGCTTTATCATGTAGTACTTTAGAGAAATTTTTCAGTTGTAATTTAGCAATCTTCACGACGTCATCTAATGTTAATCTGTGA
Source organism: Candidatus Fokinia solitaria (assembly GCF_003072485.1). Taxonomy (NCBI): domain Bacteria; kingdom Pseudomonadati; phylum Pseudomonadota; class Alphaproteobacteria; order Rickettsiales; family Candidatus Midichloriaceae; genus Candidatus Fokinia; species Candidatus Fokinia solitaria. Next base: position 503,502 of record NZ_CP025989.1, on the reverse strand, counting down.
AACATTATTGTTTTATCTATTCTATTAATGAATTCCGGCTTGAAGAAGTTTTTCATGTTTTCATATACGGCATTTTCTATTTCCGTACTGTTCATTGATTCAGATAGTATAAATTCTGAACCAATATTCGATGTCATGATGATTATAGTATTTCTGCAATCAATAGTTCTACCTTGTGAATCAGTTATTCTTCCATCATCGGTGATTTGTAGAAATATGTTAAAGATATCATGATGCGCTTTTTCGATCTCATCAAATAATATAACTTGATACGGTCTTCGACGTATTGATTCAGTTAAAAGGCCACCTTCATCATATCCTACATACCCTGGAGGCGCTCCTATTAATCTCGAAATAGAATGTTTTTCCATATATTCGGACATGTCTATGCGTAGTAATGCTCTTTCGTCATCGAATAAAAATAAAGCTAAAGCTTTTGCTAATTCTGTTTTTCCTACTCCTGTAGGACCTAGAAATAGAAATACGCCAATAGGCTTATTTGATTCAGATAATCCAGTTCTTGAGAGTATTACAGCATTACTGATCGCTTCTACTGCTTTTTCTTGTCCTATTACGAATTCTGATATATGTTCTTTCATTCCTAAAAGTTTTTGTTTTTCCGTTTCAATTAAAGAATTCACAGGTATACCGGTCCATTTTGAGATAATAGAAGCTATCTCGAATTCATCTACTGCTTCTTTTAAGATCGTACTTTTCTTATTTGAGAATTCTGTTATTTTTGCTTCTATGGATGGTATAGTATCGTATTTAAGTTCTCCTGCTTTTGTAAAATCTCCATCTCTTTCTGCTTTTTCCATGGAGATTTTTGCTTTTTCTAACTGTTCTTTAAGTAATTTTCTTTCTTCTAGATATTTCTTTTCGTTATTCCAAGTAGATGAGATAGCAGCGCATTGCTGTTGCAATTCTTCGAGAGTTTTATCTATTTTTTCAAGACGTTCTGCTACCTGTTCGTTCTGTTCCTTCATCAGAGCTGCTTTTTCAATTTGCATTTGCATTACTTTTCTTTCGACGTCTTCCAATGCTGTTGGTTTGCTTTCAACTTGCATTCTAATATGACTTGCCGCCTCATCTATAAGATCTATCGCTTTATCTGGAAGGAAGCGTGAATTTATGTATCTATCGGATAATTTTGCAGCACTAATTATAGCATTATCAGATATATGAATACCGTGATGTGCTTCATATTTTTCCTTTATTCCTCTGAGAATTGATATGGTTTCTTCTACCGTGCATGGAGATAAATGTATTGGCTGAAATCTTCTAGCAAGTGCTGCGTCTTTTTCTATATACTTTCTATACTCTACAAGAGTTGTTGCGCCGATGCAGTGTAGTTCTCCTCTTGCAAGTGCTGGTTTTAACAGATTTGAAGCGTCCATAGCGCCTTCAGCTGCCCCTGCGCCGACCAGCGTATGCATTTCATCTATGAATAGTATGATATTGCCTATTTCTGATACTTCTGTAAGTACGGTTTTTAATCTCTCTTCAAACTCTCCTCTAAATTTTGCGCCTGCTATTAAAGCGCCTAAGTCTAGTACTTTTACTGAAACGTGATGTAGACTTTCTGGCACGTCTTTTGCGATGATTCTCTGCGCTAATCCATCTACGATAGCTGTTTTTCCAACTCCAGGTTCTCCTATAAGGACAGGGTTGTTTTTGCTTTTACGTGCAAGGATTTGGATTGTACGTCTTATTTCTTCATCTCGACCTATTACAGGATCTAATTTACCTTCACGTGCTTTATCTGTAAGATCTACGGTATATTTTTTAATTGCATCCATTATATCTTCTGCATTTTGAGAAGTAACTTTTCTCGAGGTTCGATAAGATTTGAGAATTGCGATTGCATTATTTTCATTTATTTGAGTATCGGAAACGACGGTACCATGAGTACATGCAAGTGCTATGAATAATACCTCACTTGTAATAAAAGCATCATTATGTTCTTTCGCAATCCCTTCTGCTTTTGCTACTACCTTTGCTAGTGCATTTGACATATTAAGACTGTGATTTGTATCTATCACAACTGGTAATTTGTGCAAATTTTCCTCTGTTTTTTGAAGTAATTCTTCCTTTGTGATATTTGATGAAGCAAGTATTGCGGATATTACATTATTATCATGCTGTAATAGTCCATATGTTATGTGCTCCGGAGTAAGAGTTTGATGATTGGAATTTAAAGCTTTAGATTGTGCCTCTCTGAATGCCTCTAAAGCTTTATTTGTGAACTTTTCCTGTTTCATTGCTTAGGTACATATATTAATTATGAATATATCTATGCTATGAAAGGGTATTTTCAAGAAAATAATTGATTACCGAATATTCATTATCTTATGCAATTGCATCGAAATAATTGCATTATGCTTTATTGCAACTTTGATAGCTTGATCAATATTTTTACTGTTTTTTTCTTGATCATATTCATCCATTGGCTGCACATATACAGGAATGTTGAATGTTTGTTGTCCCACTTCTTGAATATCACCATATCCTTCTAAATGAGAAGAAATGATAAACTTTAAGGCAATTGTTTTCTGCAGTACATCATGTCTTATAGGGAAATACGTGTTATTTACTATTTTTGGAGAGCATACTATTGTGGTATTATGCGGCACTTCAAAGTATAACGTACCATTTGTTTCGATTTGAACTTCAAAACCATTCTCTTCTAAAAGTTGGCATAAAATGCCGATATTCTGCCTAAATGGTTCTCCTCCTGTAATTACTGCAAGAATCCTGTGTGTATTGAGTTGTATCTCTGTATCAGAGTACATTTTTGTCTTCTCTTCTAGGACTTTCTCTAAGATATCCTGAATTGCGAGTTGTACATATTTATCAAATTGCGTATCGCAGAAAGAGCATGCTAAATTACATCCGCTTAATCTGATAAATATCGCCACTCTCCCCGCGTTAGGTCCTTCTCCTTGAATAGTATGAAATATTTCCGTTACCTTTAAATGCTTTCCGTCTCTATTTTCTATATTTAACTTCTCGTTATTACCAAACATAATATTTGAATTAATACATATTATGATGCGATATTAATCATCTTTATGAAAGATACAATTATTCAGTGGAATGCTTTTCTTTCCAGTCTTGGATTGCACTTTTAATTGCTTCTTCTGCAAGTACGGAACAATGAATTTTGACAGGTGGTAAAGATAGTTCTTCTAATATATCTTCGTTTTTAATATTTAAAGCTTCATCTATTGTCTTACCTTTCAATAATTCCGTAGCATATGAACTTGCGGCAATTGCAGAACCACAGCCAAATGTCTTAAATTTTGCTTCTTGTATTGTATTACTTTGCGGATCAACTTTAATCTGTAATTTCATTACATCTCCGCAAGATGGTGCACCTACTAATCCAGTACCAACGTTCTTTTCGTCTTTTGAAAATGAGCCTACATTACGTGGATTATCGTAATGATCGATGATTTTGCTATTATATGCCATTGTTTAAAGAATATTTGTTATAAAATGATGAAGGTGTACGTATTTTTCAATGATCACTCTTCCAATTTATCGAAGAAAGATCTACACCGTCTTGTACCATATCCCATAATGGACTCATTTCTCTTAGTTTAGAGACGGCATTTTTCACGGATCGTATTGTGATATCAACTTCTTCTTGTGTAGTAAATCTACCGAATCCGAATCTTATTGAAGAATGTGCTAAATCCTTATCTCCTCCTAAAGCTTGCACAACATAAGATGGCTCAAGAGAATTTGATGTACATGCAGACCCTGAAGAAACTGCAATGTCTTTTAGTGCGAGTATTAAAGATTCACCTTCTACATATGCAAAGCTGAGATTGATGCAGCCAGGGTAACGCGCATCAAGGCTGCCATTTAATATCACATGTGGTATTTTTAGCATTTCTTGTATAAATTGCTTTCCAAGAAGGGAAACATGCGCATAGTCTTTTTGCATATCTTGTATGCTGCATTTAGTAGCTTCTCCTAAGCCTACTATAAGAGGGGTAGGTAACGTTCCTGAGCGCATTCCTCTTTCTTGTCCACCTCCACTCATCATAGGCTGTAATCTTACTCGTGTTGGATGCTTACCTACGAAAAGAGCACCTACTCCTTTAGGGCCGTATATTTTATGCCCAGAGATGCTTAGCATATCGATACACATGTCTCTCACGTCTATTGGTATTTTACAAAATGCTTGTGCCGCATCAGTGTGAAATATTACGCCTCTTTCTCTGCAAATCTCACCTATTGACTTTATTTGCTGTATTACTCCTATTTCATTATTTACCATCATCACCGATACTAATGCAGTGTTAGCTTTAATAGCTTTTTTCAAGGTATCAAGATTTAGCATTCCATCGTTTTCTACTGGTAAGTAAGTGACTTCAATGCCTTCATCTTCCAGAGTTCTACAAGAGTCCAGAATGCATTTATGTTCGGTAACTGGTGTAATAATGTGATTCTTATTGAAGTTTTTACTATAAAATCGTGCTACTCCCTTTAATGCGATGTTATTGGATTCAGTAGCACCAGAAGTAAAGATAATCTCGTCGTGAGATGCATTAATAGCGTTTGCTATTATTGAGCGTGCATCTTCTACAGCACTTTCAGATTCCCAGCCAAATGCGTGACTGCGAGAATGAGGATTGCCGAATTTCTCTGAGAAGAACGGAAGCATCGCTTGCAATACTCTAGGATCTGTAGGTGTAGTTGCTTGATAATCCATATATATTTTTTTTGCTGTCATTGTAGTGATCGTAAATTCATTTTTTAGTGACTTTTGAATACATGTTTTTCCATGCATTGAGAAATGCCTCTATTTCGTCATCGGTATTTTTTCTGCCGAGACTAATTCTGATAGCGTTACTTGCTTCTTCTGATGAATACCCCATCGCAAGTAAAACGTGAGAAGCTTCAGTTATTCCAGAAGAACAGGCCGCACCTATTCCTACTGCACATTTCATCATATCAAGTATTATAGCTTGAGTGTTTGCATCTACTCCTTTTATACCTATACATGACGTATTTGGTATTCTCTCTACTTCATTTCCTATAAAGAAGAGCTTATTAGTGTCAGAAGAAATACTATATTCTAACAACTCTTTTTCAATTTTATCTCTTAGAATTCTGATAGTAGTGTCCATTTGTTGGATCTTTTGAGACGTGTTTCGTAGTGCTATTTCGATGGTGGCAATTCCAACTGAATTCTGAGTACTTGGCCTTATGCCATATTCTTGTTCGCCACCGTACATCATTTTTTCTATTGGCACATGATTTTTGAATAGCAAACATCCTGTACCTGTCATTGCGCCTATCTTATGTCCGCTAAATGTAATGTAATCCGATTTTATCTCGTGAAAGGAAAGATGCATCTTTCCTAATGCTTGCGATATATCGGTATGTAGTATGCACTCGTGCTTTTGGCTAAGTGCATATATTTCCTTAAGTGGATGAATAACGCCCGTTTCATTATTAGCGTACATCACCGATATTGCGACCTTATTATTACGCCGCTTCAGTTCGATAATCGATTTTTCTAAATTTGAAAAATCCAACGTGCCATTAGAGTGAACATTTATTATTTCGTATTTCTGTGAACGTTTTACCGATTCTAAAATGGATTTATGTTCAGTAGCAGGTGTAAGTATGCTGTAGTCGTTGCTTATCCAGCTATTAATTACGATATTATTTGCCTCTGTGCCGGAAGAAGTGAAAGCTACATTATATAATTTCTTATCACATCCGAGTGTGTCCAATACGCTAACTCTTGCAGAATCTAGTGCTCGCTTTGCACGTTCACCATAAGAGTGTATAGAGGATGCATTTTGCGGTTCTCCTTCTATTTCTCTTAAGAAAGCTAATACATCTTCGTCAAGATGTGTAGTGGCATTATGATCAAGGTATATCATTGCTATATTGAGAAATAATTCTGCGCATAAAATTACATCCTGAACCACTCTTAAGGGAAGGTAGATTTATAGAATGAAGATAATCCTTGATGTGCCTTTCCATACTAGTCCATAACTCGTGCGTTTCGCACTTTTGATTATTTTTCATACATCCATGTTTTCCTTTACATCTTGTAAGCTTTATTTTCTCTCCGGCAGCCGTAAGTACTGATAAAAGTGAAATTTGATTTGCAGGCTTTACAAGAGAATATCCACCACCTGGCCCTTTAGCAGCTTTAAGAATACCATTTCTTCTTAATTTTGCACATATTACCTCGAGATACGAAAGCTCGATAGAATGCTTATTTGCAATACTCGATAACGTGATGTATCTTCCTTCATTATTTTGTAATTCCAGTAAAGCTATTACTGCGTATTGCGTTCTAGTAGTGATGAACATATAAGGCTGTCAAGCATATGTACAATATAACTGTCTACATGCCATTTATATAATAGTCAACTTTTTTACTCATGTATTAAAAATGAAAATTCTATCCGGTAAATGCAAAGACTTTCCCTTTACTACCTCCGTTACTCAAAATATTTCAGGATATAAGCCTACAAAAAGTATTGTAAAAGAAGCGGTGTTTAATATTTTACACAACAGTGGCATAGTACTCAAAGATAGCAATTTCCTTGATGTTTGCGCAGGTACTGGCGCATGCTCTTTTGAAGCGTTATCAAATGGCATTGATGCTGTTACTATGATAGAAATGGATGGAAGAGTTTATTCTCAAATACTGAAAAATGTTGAGAGATTCATAAAAGCATATGCAGAGTTCGGTAATTCTATCGAAGTAATAAGAGGAGATTTTCAAAATATCATTCCAAATCTTCGAAAAACATATGATGTATTATACTTTGATCCTCCATACGAGCACTCAATAAATGCTATTGAATGCATGCTTATGTTATTGCGTAGTTTCAGCTTTATGAGAGAAGAGGGGATGATATTTTATGAAATACCATCAAGCGCAACATCAGCAATAATAGAGATGTTAGCAAACTGCCGTGCAAAAATACGTGATGTAAAACAAAAAAAATATGGAGATACTACGTTAATACGTATGATATACCGATTAAACGCGTTGAGTTAGTGCGATAAATCTTTGTTTATAGTCGAGTTGTGAATTTAGGAAATCTCCACTAAAAGCAAATGTTTGAACCATTGCTTCATCATCGCATATCCCTCTTTTGGAAAGACATGAGTGAGATGCTGATATATATACCGCTGTGCCATATGGTGTCAGTACTTCATCTATTGCATCAAGTATTTGTTTTGTAAGTCTTTCTTGCAATTGAAGTCTGTGAGAATACATTGATACAAGTCTAGAAATTTTACTAATGCCTACTACTGCATTTTTTGGAATATATGCAACAATTGCTTGTCCTGTTATTGGCGCAATATGATGTTCGCAATGAGATTGCACTCTGAGATTTGTGAGTGCTATCATATCGCTATATCCAGCAGTTTCTGTGAAAGTTTTTCCAAGTATTTCGTGGTGATTTTGATTATATCCGCTGAAGTACTCTTTAAATGCCTTAACTACTCTTTTCGGAGTTTCTGATAGTCCTTCTCTATCAGGGTTTTCTCCTATATATTCTAATATCTTTCTGATTGAGTTTTCAATTTCATGTTCTTTTACTTTTGACATTTCTATTTGCGTAAATTCTAATTAATCTTGGATTATGTACGTATACTTATCGTCATGAATAACAGTACAGATAAAATGGATCTACAACAATATTTTGACGATGTGCGATGCTGGTATTTTACAAAATATCTATCGCATTATAGAGATTTTGTATTCCTCTTAATAGTGCTGATTCTCGCTACTATTACACTTATATTAAATTTCTCTACATACTTGAATGGAGCGCAGGTTAAAAAGCGATCATTTGTACTATACAATGAAAATGCGGGTATTACTGTGAAAAAAGTAAGACCATTAAATGTACAGTACGACGTTAACGCCTCTATCGCTGAGTATATGTTACAGTACTATGTAGTGCTGAGAGAAACGTATACTCCACTTTTAATAAATGAGAAATCGAGAGAGAACGTGATTCAAAAAATACTTGCCATGTCATCAGAGATGGTGGCTGATGATTATAGAAGTACTATTGAGCCAAGTGAGAATTCAGATAGTCCGATATTACTTTATGGCAATTCAAAGAGTAGAACAATTAACATTACACAAGTGATGTTTTTGCCGTATAACGATGTACCGTCCGGCTGTATTATTGAATTTGCATCTTATGAGAAAGATGTACTTGGAAATGTTCAGAATGTTCAAAATTCAAGAGTGCATATCGAGTTTCAAATGCCTGATGCAAGCGCAGTATTGCGTGGAGAGAGCGTATTCAACTTTTTGATTATGAGATATGAATTCATGTAAGTCATAGATCAGTTTAATAATTGAGATTTACTTTGGTAATAGCTTTCATTATACTCACGCTATCTTGTGATCATATATTACCGCTATGAACTTGCTTGAGAGTTATGTTGAAAAAAAGAAAGCAGCATCAGAACAACATCCTAGTTTCAAAAGCGGTGACACATTGAAGGTGCACGTTAGAATTAAAGATGGTAATAATGAGCGTATACAGATAGTTCAAGGCATTTGTATAGCACGTCATAATAATGGTTTTTCATCAACTTTTAGAGTGAGAAAAGTGGTAGATGATGAAGGAATTGAGAGAGTGTTTTTACTTCACTCTCCGATAGTAACAAAGATAGAGGTAGTGAGAGTAGGGCGTGTGAGACGTGCGAAGTTGTACTATCTCAGAAATTTGAGAGGAAAAGCAGCACGTATCAGAGCTGAAAATAATTATCTACGTAAGTAATACGTCTTTTTGTTAATAGTTATCTTATCTTGATATGAAAGGTAGTAAAAATGTGGTGTTAGTAGGGACGATAAAGTTGGTGGTGCCTGCGGCAGCAGCTACTCCTTCTCCTCCTATAGGTCCTGCACTTGGTCAAAAAGGGCTTAACATAGCTGCCTTTTGTAAGGAGTTCAATGATAGAACTTCAGGTATGAAAAAGGGAACTCCTATACCTGTGATGATTCAAGCTTATTCTGATCGCTCCTTCAAATTTGAAATAAAACAGCCTCCGGTGTCTTTCTTACTCAAAGAAGAAGCGAAGCTTGAAAGTGGTGCAAAATCTCCTGGACGTGATGAATTCATCAAGATTACGAGAGAAGCAGTACAGAGAGTTGCTACTATAAAGATGGAAGATATAGGCGTAGATAATTTAGAAGCTGCAATGAAAGTAGTCGAAGGTACGGCAAGATCAATGGGATTACGTGTAGAGGATTAATAATCGGTGAATCATGTATCCGCGTGTGTTCGTTGATTCTCATTGTCATCTAAATCTTAATGCGCTTGCAGATCGCGCATCTATAATAGAAGAGGCTAATCGTGCTGGAGTGTTTCTTTTGAATACAATTTCTACTAAAAGAAGTGAGTGGAAAGAGCTGCATAGCGTTGCACTAGCGAATGACTGCGTATTCTATACGGTAGGAGTTCATCCTCTAAATGTTGATGATAGTGATATAACGACATGCTCTTTCGAAGAGTATGTATCTCATCATAAAATGATAGGTATAGGAGAAATAGGATTGGATTTTCATTTGCCGAATGTCAATAAAGTAAGACAGATAGAAGCGTTCGAGTATCAGTTAGAAGTATCTACGATGCGCAATTTACCAGTTGTCATACATCAGAGAGATGCTCATGATGAGATGTTGAGAACGCTTCAAAAGTTTAAGGGACGAGTAAGAGGAGTGATTCATTGTTTTACTGGCACATATGATATGGCTGTATCGTATATTGACTTAGGATTTTATATATCATTTTCAGGAATTATCACCTTTAACGGTGCCGACATAATACGAGAATGCGCTTCTAAAATACCTATGGATAAAGTGCTTATTGAGACAGATTCTCCGTATCTCGCTCCAGTACCTTATCGTGGTAAAACGAATTTTCCACGAAATGTTGTAGAGATAGCGAAAAAAATTGCTATTTTGCGCGGAGTGACGATAGAAGAAATAGGTAAAATTACTACAGATAATTTTTTCGCATTGTTTGATAGAAATGATATGCGTAATAAGTTTTTTAGAGAGATTTGAAAGATTTTATTGCTTGTGTAGAGAAGAAGGCTGCCGCTCCTTCTGAGTCGATTGTAAAATGCCGCTTTGCGCTGCTATTCTAGAGGGATCTTGCTGCATACTCTGCAGAATATTGTTTACTTTACGAAGAGGTAAGCCGCTCTTTCCTGTCTTTTTTTTCCGTTCTGCTTCTTCTAAACTAGATGTCAATGATTGTAGCTGCTCTATCATTAGACGTAGTCTGTTCTGCAAAGAATTGTCGATTTTTTCAAGAGAAGCTTTACGCTGTTTTTGAGATTTTATGAGATTCTTTTGTAGTTGTTTCGTATTCTGTTGTAGTTTTTGGTTATCTCGCTCTAGTTGTTTTGTCTTGTTATCAGATTCTTGGAGTTTGTTTTGATAGTTTTGGATTTGTTTTTTATATTCTTGGATTTCCTTTTGTAGTTCATCGGTTTGCTGTTCTAGTTGTTTTTTCTTGTTATCAGATTCTTTGAGTTGTTTTTGTAGTTCATCGGTTTGCTGTTCTAGTTGTTGTTTATCTAGTTCTAGTTGTTTTGTCTTGTTATCAGATTCTTTGAGTTTGTTTTGAGATTCTTGGATTTCCTTTTGTAGTTGTAGTTTCTCTTTATTAGCGATTTCTAGTTTGTCATTATAATCTTTGATTTGCTGATTAGCGGAGGTGAGTTTGTTTTGAGATTCTTGGATTTGGATTTGTAGTTGTTGTGCCTTCTCTTCTACTTTTAGTTTCTCTTTATTAGCGATTTCTAGTTTGTCTTCATAATCTTTGAGTTTGTTTTGTAGTACAGAGGTTTGCTGATTAGCAATTTCTAGTTTTTGAGCAGATTCTTTGAGTTTGTTTTGAGATTCTTGGATTTCCTTTTGTAGTTCATCGGTTTGCTGTTCTAGTTGTTTTTTCTTGTTATCAGATTCTTTGAGTTGTTTTTGTAGTTCATCGGTTTGCTGATTAGCGTTTGCTAGGTTCTGAGCAGATTCTTTGATTTGTAGTTCAGCGGAGTTGATTTGGTTTTGTAGTTCAGAGGTTTGCTGATTAGCGTTTGCTAGGTTCTGAGCAGATTCTGTGAGTTGCTGATTAGCGATTTCTAGTTTGTCTTTATATTCTTGACTTTCCTTTTGTAGTACAGAGGTTTTATTTTGAGATTCTTGGAGTTGGTTTTGATAGTTTAGGATTTGCTGATTTAGTTGTTGTGCATTCTGTTGTAGTGTTTTCGTCTCTTTATTAGCGATTTCTAGTTTCTCTTCATAATTTTTGATTGTCTCTTGTAGAGATTCTTTAGCTTGTGCTTGAGCGATGGAAAGCTGATTTTTAGCAATGGAGAGTTCTAATTGATTTTTTTTAGTAGAGAGCTTTTGTAGAGATTCTGCGTATTTCCTTTCTTGTATTTTTACCTCTTTCGTATCTTGTTGCGCAAGATCAAGTTGTTTTTTAGCTTTGAGAAATTCATTTTGTGCATTTTTAACATTCTCTTCAGATTCTGCTAGTTCCTTCTTTGTCTTTTCTTCTACTTGTTGCTGTTCCAATGTTATAGATTTATTTTTCATTTTCTCTTTTCTTCTTTCGAGATCCTGTCGTATTCTTTGCCCATCTATTTGTAGATGTGCTTTGTTAGCTTCTTCTAGTCGTGCCTTAGCTTCAGAGAAATCTTGTTCAGCCTTAGAGAAGGTCTCTTGTAGTGCTGCTTTTTTCTTTTCTAGTGAAATAACATCTTTTTCTAGTGTAGTAACGGCCTCTGCTAGTTGAATGAGTGCTGTAGTATGCTGCTCAGATTGTGTGCATTTCTGTTCTAGCAGTGTAATACTTTCTATTACTTGATTCTCTTGTGTAGTATTCTGTTGAGTGGCGTTAGGTAGCATCTCAGAGTTTGTGATTTTCTGCTTTTGTTGTGTAATATTTGATTGTTCTATAGCGTCTTTAGCAGTGGAGAATTCATGCTGTGCTTTTTGTAGTTTCTGTCGGGCAATGCTCAAGTTCTGTTTACTGCTGAGGAGTTGTGTTAGCTGCATTTTTATGGTTTGCGTTACTAATTCTAGGTTTTTAGCTTGGTCTAGCTGAGTATGAGTCGTCGCGTCTTGCGTCTCTAGTTTTAGTTTTTGATCTGAGTCTAATGCAATGTAAGCCGTGAAGAAGTTTTCTATAGCAGTAGCGAGTTTTTTCTTAGATTTTTCTAAAGTCTCTTTCAGTCCTTTGTCACTTACTTCTAGTTTTTTGTCACTTACTTCTGCTTGTTTAGGTTCAGTAAGAAGTTGCGTGCGAATAGCGGAAAATTGCTTTTGCAGTTGTTCTTTTTCTGTTTTAGCATCGCCATCTTGTAATTTGGTGATATCATGTTGCAGTTGATTAAGATTATCCTTTATTTGCCGAATATTTTGTTTGTCATCTAAAAATGCCTTCTTAGATTCTAGATCTTTTGTCTGTTCCTTTGCTAATTGAAGCAATGCGTTTTGTTCAGCGTTTTGCTTGTCCTGTTGGAGTTTAGCATTTTCTTCTTTTAGTTTAGCATTGATTTGTTCAATGGTTGTCAATTGCCGATTGAGATTTTGATTTTCTAGTATTCTTTTATCCTTTTCTTGTTTAAGTTCAAGGTTATGTTGAAAAAGTTCGGTACTGACTCCTTTATCTGAAGTCGAAATTTGTAAATGAGAATTTCTCTTTAAGCTTTGCATTGCATTCTTAGCATCATCAAGTTCTTTCTGTAATCGTTCGATTTCTGCTTTGCTTTCTGTGATTTTTTTTATAAGTATTTGATTTGGCGTTGTTTCTAGGTTTTTCTGAAATTGCCGTGTAGGAGGCGTACTCTTCTCTTGCGTTTTTGCTGTTTCATTATTTCTTTTAGTGAAGCTCAATAATGTCTCTTGATCTGATATTTTCCCTTCAAGAGCTTTGATTTTGTTTTGAAATTCATCTTCTTTCTTCTTAAGAAGTGCCTCAGCTAGGTTCTTTTCTTGTTGATGTGAATTTTCTAACTTGTTGAAAGCAGTTTGCAATTGCTCGGAAAGCGTTGCTTTGTTACTATGTTGTATTAGAAGCTTTTCATTGAGCCGAGATGCAAAGTCTCCTATGTCGTTTAGCGCTTTAGCAGCGAGATCATCCTTTCGCTCTTGAAATTGTATTTTTGTAGTTAAATCACTGTTTGCACTCTCTAATTGCGTAATAGTCTCTAGATGAGTTTTATTTTCCTTTTCTATTTCTTCTAGATTTTTCAATAAACCTTCATTTAATTGCAGCATTTGCGTTAGCTCATCCTGAGTAAGTGTTGTTGGCTTTTCTATTTTTCGCCCCTCAAGTAGATTAGTCACATCTTCTACTCTTATATAATTTCCACTATTTTGTGCATGGAGTGCGTCAATAACAGTATGGAAATCCTTATTTACGTTTACTGTTATTTGTTTTTTACTATTATATTGCTCTATTGCCTTTAAGAGCTCATCAGCTTCAATGTATCCTTTGTTGTTGCCTATCGCTTGTTCCAAGGCTGCTTGAAAAGTTTCATTTCCTATACTGTTTCTCATCTTTCATTCTTGCAATTCCTTTTATGGATTGTAAGCGATTTTTCACCCGAAATCAATTTTCCTTTATAATTTTTAATAAAATTTTATCCGTAATGATAGTTGGTAGTATTAGCTTTGTTCCGTTTTTTCTATATAGTACAGTCAATGGTATACCATTACTATGATGTTCTGCTAAGTAGTGCGAAATTCCTTCTGATTTATTCGTATAATCCAGTTCTACCAATCCTATAGTACTACTGTATTTCTTCATAAATTCATCGATTGCTATTTTGTTGATTTTACAGGTAATACACCAATCTGCTGTGACATTCACAAGTATGGATTGATAGTTTTGCTGCTTTTCCTGTATTTGTAATTCTATATCGTTTTTACTGAGACCAATTATTATATGATTACTAATTGCGCAATGAAGCACGCATGCTAGGGGTAATATCAACATTATCCCCTTCATAATTGAGTGTGATACATGAAGCCAACCTCGTGATACTGGTAGCGTGACCCAGATGGCGTAGTACAGTATCTTATATTTTTCCTGTTTCTGATATTGCGTGTATTTGATTTTTATTATCCTTGCTATTTTATATATTGTTTTTCTCGCAAGTGATATTTGTAGCAGCAACATCGAGCACATTATAATCGAGTACGATATATAGCTTACTTGCCGCGCTAATATGTAGAGTAACCAACAGTAAGTTATTATAATAGGAAGTGTCAAAAACAGAATTATACCTTCCGATACAATACTGCTTCTAGGTATGAACTTCACGAGTCTCGAGAAGCACAGCAGTATAACGTATGGAGAAGCTACTCCTAAGCCGACGATTACGTGAATTGCTATTATAAAGATATATCCTTGACTCATAGAGAATGCTATGGCTGGAGCAAGAAGCGGTCCTGCGCAGGGAATTGCCAATAATGTGGTACTTAGGCCGAATGAAAAACTTAAGAAATACTCATTTTTCAAAGCGGAGAATTTATTAACTATGCTATTGATGAATGGTGGTATCATAATATAGCTATTCTGATTAAGAGATTTATTTGCGAAGTACATCATTATCAGAGCGAGAAATATTACGAATATTGGAGATTGAAAATGCATCCCCCATCCAAAAGAAAGTCCGCAATACTTTAGAAATATTGTCATTATACCGATGCTTGCAAATACCGTTAGTACTCCGCATGATATTGCTGTTATATGAAGCGCAAGTGCTTTTTTGCTGTATGATGAATACTTAAAGAGAGATGATATCTTGATTGAAATTACTGGTAGTACGCATGGCATGCAATTGAGTAAGAGCCCGCTTATAAAAGCACCAATGCATATGAATATTACTGTAATTAAATCAGCATTTCTTCGATGTTCTATAACGATTGCGTGTTTTTCTATTTTACATATGTCATTTGTGCAAAACGAGTACCGCAATTCAAGAGCTGTATCATATTCATATATTGAATGATTGAGTTTATGACATTTGATTTTGATTTTTAGCGGAAGTGTGTAGTATGAGTATGGAATGACGATGTCGTTTATGTGTTTTGTTGAATGCTGAGGAGTAGGCCATGTTACTTCTATCGCATCTACGTTATAGCTTTTACTTTTATCTAGAGTAATCTCGAAATTTTTTCCGATACCGCTTTTATGATGAGAAAATAGCGCAATGGATTGCAAACTCGAATCAAAGGAAATCTCTATATAGTCATCTTTTTTCTCAAATGACACGTCGATATCATTATCTATCGATGCATAAACATAAGAAGTTATTAAAACTCCGAACAATAATGCTAAAAGATGTGGCAGAACGCGAAATACTCGAGAAAAGATGATATACATGTGATACAAGAGTTTTTACAAGAATGATAATGCAAGAGTACTTTCGTCACAAGTCAGTGATTATTCTTCACCTAATATAACTATTTCTTCTTTTAGCATTATGTTGAATTTATCTTTTACCGCATTTTTTGCAAGTGATATCAGCGCTTCTACATCTGTCGCAGTTGCGCCATCTTCTGTGACGATAAAATTTGAATGTAGGGAAGAGAAGTACGCGTTACCAACTCTCATCTGAGTATTGCATGCTTTGATTAAAGCCCACGCTTTATGATTTGTTGGATTTTTAAACGTTGAACCTGCAGTTCTTGCGCTTGGTTGTGTTATTTTTCTTGTATTTCCGATTTCTTGTATCTTTCTTGCAATCTCTTCATATGCGCCGTGTTTGCGATGAAATAATGCTTTGACAAAGATATGTTGTTCTTTTAAAGAGTTGCTTCTGTAAGAATAGCCAAATTCTTCTACGTTTATCACTTTTTTCTGTCCCATTAAGTTAAGACATGTAGCTGATTTTAGCATTTTTGAGACATCATTTCCAAATGCGCCAGCATTCATGACGAGCATGCCTCCGATAGTGCCTGGTATACCTGAGAAAAATTCGAAATCTGCTATCGAATTTTCTAATCCGAAATTTGCAAGCTGTAGACCTGAAGCTGCACATCCAACAGTGACAGTACTATCATCCATTGTTACTTCTCGAAATCTCTTCCCTAGTCTTATTGTTACTCCTCTAATACCTTTATCCCTTATTAAGATATTTGAAGCTAAGCCTATGATTGTAATTGGTATTTTGCCGCATATTTGTTGAAGAAAATGTTGTAAATCTTCCTCATCATATGGAGAGAATAGCACATCAGCACGTCCTCCAACGCGAAGCCATGATATTTTACTACAATCAAAATCAAACTTATATTCTCCTTTTATACTTGGAAGATCGTATGTTATTTTCATGGTAATTAGCTAACATCGGTATCTGAACATTTCTCCCCTTGCAATTCTAATTCAATAGTTGCATGTTGTATTTTGTGATGTTTTAATAAAAATGCCTTCACGTCCGTTACTATATTTTGCTTTGTTTCTAAAAAAGTTTCTTGCGCGGAGGAGGGTAATACAATATGCATTGTGCACATTACATAATTTTCATTTAGCATCCACATATGCAAATGATGAACGTCAACTAAGTGAAAGTGCTTTATTAGTGAATTTGTTACGCATTCATTCTGTACATGCTGTGGCCTCCCTTCAAGTAATATGTGAAGCGATTCCTTTAACAACCCTATAGTCATGACAGTGATATTAATCGATAGCACAATGGAGATTACCGCATCAAAAATAGGATTTTTTGTATAATATATCAGTAATCCTCCTATAATAGCAGCTATCGACGATAGTAAATCTCCTAATACATGAAAAAGTGCGCCCTTTATATTTAAATTAAAAGTGCTAGCTCTCTTAAGGATGAAAAATATAAAGCAATTGACTGATAATCCTATTGTTGATGTAGTAATCATTAGTGAAACGTCAAGATATTCGACGTTTTTTTGCGTTATGACTTCATATATTGCTTCCTTTATTATGGCAACGGCTAAGCATATTAATATTATTCCGTTTGCAAAAGCTGCTATTACCTTAATTCTGCTATATCCGAACGTTCTATACTGATCTGCTGATCTTAACGATATTTTTTCAGAAATAAGTGATATCAGAAGAGAGCATAAATCTGTCAGCATATGTGTCGCATCAGCAAGCAACATCAATGAACCGGATATTGAACTCGCAATGAACTCGCATATCATGAACGTGCCTACCATTACGGCAGATATCAAGAGAGAGTTTTTAGCATCTAAGTTTAGTGACATATAAAGCAGTGAGCTGAACACCATCACATCGTAACAAAAAAAAATATATTTGCAAAAGCTGTATGCCTCAATATGCTGAACTGAACGGTACTTATTGCGTACGTTACTCCGTTGTAATGAGGTATAATAAAGAATGATTCGTTAAAACGATGGAAAGCTTTGTAAAGAAAGTCTTCAGCGATGTGAGTGATAGATATTCTGTGATGAATGATATCATGTCACTTGGTATTCATCGATTGTGGCGTAGAAAATTCATCGCGTGCTTTACCGATGTAAGGGGAAAAACTCTCATCGATGTTGCAGGAGGCACAGGAGATATAGCTAAGAGATTCTTAAGAAAAGGAGGAGAGAGAGTGCTGGTGATTGATAATAATCAAGATATGCTGAAGAAAGGGCTTGCAGATGTGTTGGATTCTGATGAGATGCGCTTATTAGAGCGTATGAAGTGGCAATTAGGAGATTCTACCGATTTAAATGTTGATGAACAGTTTGACTTCTATTCAAATGCATTTGGTTTAAGAAATAGTAGTAATTTTGCAGATACTGTATCAAATTCCTTCAAAGTAGTAAAAAGTGGAGGTAAAATCCTCTTTATGGAATTTCTCAATCCGCGATATGAAAAATCTTCTGTCTTGATGGCTACTTATGAGCATTATTTGCGTTATATCATACCAGTATTAGGTAAAGTCTTTGCGAATAATTATGATGCTTACCGTTATCTTGCTGATAGCATAACGAACTTTATAGCAAAAGAATGGATGTTAGATACTTTAGCAAGATGCGGTGGATGCGACGTAAAATGTGAGGTAATGAATAATATATGCGCAATATATAGTTGTACTAAATCTTGATATTATTGCGCTTTACTCATCATGAGAGCGATTTTTGCAGATGCTACGTCATCCTTCTCAATCTTTGCAAAGCAGTGAAATTTCCAAAAATTACCTCTACATCTATCAACTGTCGCTTCTAATACAACTGAATCGCCAGGTGTAACCATTTGTTTAAATGTGGCATTTTCTATATTTACCAAGAAACCTAGATTTTCAGTATCATTACTTTTATGAGATATCAGTATTCCTGCGACTTGTGCCATTGCCTCTACCAAAAGTACTCCAGGTACTATCGCTTTTTCAGGAAAGTGTCCAGAGAAGAAATATTCATTAACAGTAAAATTTTTCAATCCTCTTATACTGTTCTCAGAAATCTCTAAAATTCTATCCACTAATAGAAAAGGATATCTATGTGGTAGCTTACTTTTGATCCAATTTGTATCGTAAATCATTGATTTTGTAGAATTTGTACTTAACACTACTCACTACTTATATATAAAATGTAGAATTATTGCAAAGATGATAGAATTTCAGTACGGTGACTGGGAATTGGTTATAGGGCTTGAAGTACATGCGCAACTGATATCGAAGCAGAAGCTTTTTTCAGATTCTGTTTCTGCTTCAGAGAGTAGTACCAATGTTGCGCCGAATAGTAATACAAGCTGGCATGATATAGCGCTTCCAGGCGTATTACCGATACCAAACTTTGATTGCATTCAGCAAGCTATAAAGGCAGGACTGGCGCTAAACGGAAAGGTTAGTACTATTTCATCATGGGATAGAAAGCATTACTTTTATCCTGATTTACCGCAGGGGTATCAAATTACTCAATCCGTTCAAATAGTTACAGGAGGGAAAATTAGCATTGTTGTAGATGGTGTGAAGAAAGACATTGCAGTAAATGAGCTTCACATTGAGCAAGATGCGGCTAAATGCGTACATGGAGATTCTACTACATATGTAGATTTTAATAGATGTGGTACAGCGCTTATAGAGATTGTTACAAAGCCTGATATAAGATCTAAAAAGGAGGCAGTAGAATGTTTTAAAAATCTCAGAGCAATTCTAATATGTACTGAAGTTTGTAATGGTAACATGGAAAACGGAGATATGCGTTGTGATGTGAATATTTCCGTGAGAAAGAAAGGAGATGAAAAGTATGGTACGAGAGTTGAGATAAAAAATTTGAACTCTACTAAAAGTATAGCTGATGCGATTGATTATGAAGCTGGAAGGCAGATCGAGATTATTCAAAACGGAGGAGTGATATCAAATGAAACGATGCTGTTTAACGGAGTGACAGTACCAATTCGTTCTAAGGAAGATGTAGCGGATTACAGATATATCAAAGATCCGGATTTAATGCCGATATATATAAGGGAAGAGATTATAGAAAAGATAAAAATGACTATTCCAGAACTTCCTATGGAAAAGATGGTGAGATATGTTACGCAATTGAAAATAAGAGAAGCTGAAGCTGCAATCATAGCTTCTGAGCCATCTATCGCGAAGTATTTTGACGAAGCAATATCGGAGCATATTCATCTTTCACAAAGTATTGCAAATATTGTCACGTGTGAGTTATTTAGAATTATTGAAAAGTATAAAATCTCCACGAAAGAATTAGGCTTAACTGCGAAAATGTTGTCGGAGTTATGTATAATGATAGAGAGGGGTATGATTTCATTCAGTGCTGCAAAGAATGTAGTAAATGAAATATGCGATATTAATTCTCAGTACTATCGTAAAGAACCATCTTATGTAGTTGATGCGATGGATCTTAGTCAAGTTTCTGATGAGGAAGAGCTTACGCAGATGATTGACGTTATGCTTGAAGAAAACAAAAATGAAGTAAATAGATATCGAAACGGTGAAGAAAAGTTGTTTGGATATTTTGTTGGAAAAGTGATGCAAAAATCTAAAGGAAAAGGAAATCCTACTAAGATTAATGAACTTTTATTAAAGAAATTAAAAGAAAGTGACATATAAAAATAAATTTCGCTATAATAGTTTTATACGTCATTTTTGTTTTGATAATGGTAGATTACATTCTTGTCGCTAATGGTGGTTCTTCCAGTTTAAAAGTTACAGCGAGCCCACTGGATAAAGGTAAAGGAACGGATGTAGTAATACATGTAGATTTTCTGCTAAACAGTGCTGTATGTTTAGTAAAAGACGATAAATCTGTACGCGATGTAGAGATTAAGAATGGTACAGAAGCAATAAATTTTTGCGTTGAATATATAAAAGAACATTATAATGCAAGGCTTATCGCAATAGGTCATAGAGTGTTGCATGGAGGCACCGAAATGTACGATTTATTATCTGTCGATACCGAAGTGCTGCAAAAAATCAAAAATCTTGTAAAATTTGGCCCTTTACATCAGCCATATGTATTAGAAAATATGGAGAAGTTAAAGCATTCTAATATACTGCAATATGCGTACTTTGATACTGGATTTCACAGAACGATCCCTATGCATAGAAGGGTATATGGTATACCACAGCAGTATACTAAAGATGGCATGATAAAATATGGCTTTCATGGTATTGCTTATGAAAGCGTGATGGAAAGCATCTCTAATATACTTCCTCATAAGGTTCATTCTAGAATAGTTGCTGTTCATATTGGTAGTGGAGTAAGTGCTTGTGCAATCAATGATGGTAGAAGTGTTGACACAACGATGGGCACAACGCCTGTGGAAGGATGTATGATGGGTACAAGATGTGGAGAAGTCGATCCTGCAATACCGCTACTTATACAGGAGATGTACAAAATTTCTGCTACTGAGATGCACTACATTCTGAATAAAGAATCAGGATTAAAAGCTATATCTGGTATTAGTAATGATATGAGGAAGCTTCTGAGTAGCGATGCAGAAAGCGCTAAGTTTGCGATAGAGGTGTTTCTTTATAAAATAGTAAAAGAGATTGCTGGACTTATCACAGTTTTAGGAGGAGTAGATGTATTAACTTTTTCCGGAGGCGTTGGTGAAAATTCATTTTATATAAGAAAAAGAATTATAGATGCATTGTCTATTTTTGGACTTTCATTGGACGATTCGACGAATGAAAAGAATTCAACTTTAATTTCATCTGATAATAGCAAAACTCACATCGCTATTGCAAAAGTCAATGAAGAAGCCATAATAATAAACCGTATTAGAACTTTCATTCGCACAGGGCGATGACAGACGTGTCATTTTTACCTTCATATATAGGAGTAGGGGTGGATATAGTGAATATACACAGAGTGGAGAGGATAATTTCTGAGAATGGTATGAAGTTTCTCAATAGGATTTTCACGAAGAAAGAGATAGAATGCTTTTTCAATAAATATCAGAAATATGTAAGAAAAGGTTTCATATTTACAATAGATTCTGACGAACTGAGCGGTCGAAATGTAATAATAGATATTGCAAGCTATATTGCAAAAAGATTTGCAGCGAAAGAGTCATATTCAAAAGCTTTAGGTTGTGGCATCTGCGTTCACTTGAAATTTAAAGATATGGAGATTTTACAAAACGAAAGAGGAGCGCCGTTTTGGAGTAGCAGTACTAAATTTACAGAAGAGTTTCAT
This sequence comes from Candidatus Fokinia solitaria, assembly GCF_003072485.1. NCBI lineage: Bacteria > Pseudomonadati > Pseudomonadota > Alphaproteobacteria > Rickettsiales > Candidatus Midichloriaceae > Candidatus Fokinia > Candidatus Fokinia solitaria. Next base: position 481,814 of record NZ_CP025989.1, on the reverse strand, counting down.
ACATCCTTGTCCATGAGTGATCAATATCCCTTTGCAATGGCGAATACTACTCTCATCAGACGGCGCGAAGTTGCTACTTAATATTATTATATTCATTCAGTTTTTTCATCCCTTCCATTAGATATGCGAGTCCTGAAATTAACGTCAGAAATGCCGCACTCCACATCAAGTATTCTCCGGCAAAATATACATCAAATCCAATTGCGATACTAACTTCTTCTCTCACTAAGTGTTCCCTAGAAAGCAATAGAAATGTTATAGCTACCATCTGTACACAAGTCTTTACTTTCCCGAGTAGTTTGACAGATATTTCAACGTGCATCACTGCTAAGTACTCTCTCATACCTGATACAAACATCTCTCGACATAGTATTATCACTATTAGTGGTGTAGGCACTATTTTTTGCTCTGCTATCATTAATAAAACAGCCGCGATCAACATTTTATCCGCTACTGGATCGAATACTCTGCCGAAGTTACTTTGAGATTTTAGCGTACGCGCTAAGTAACCATCTACTAAGTCTGTAATACTGACGAATATGAATATCGCAGTAGCAGTGTAACATCCTATTGTTCCAGGTATGTAAAATGACATTACTAAAACTGGTATGAACAGTATACGAAGCAGAGTGATAAAGTTCGGTATGGATTTGATAATCTTGTGCATTAAGCGCTTTTTGAATTCCTCCACTTTATGTATATATGAACGTATAAGTATTTTCTACATTCAGAAGTTAATCTCATGAAATACAAATGTATGTTATGTTGATTTTCGATGATGAATGAGATTTATCGATCTAAATTGTCTAATCTTCTTTTTTTCCTGTATGTAATATGTTAACATCAACTTGTAAAAACATTTAATATTTTTGCCAAAACAATGAGTCGTTATGAAAAGCGCTACTATGCAAATGTAGAGAATGCTAGAAGCTCTCATGCAAGTTCTGTCACTTATGATGTAGGATTGCGCGCATATATGATAAAGGTATATCGCGATATGGCTATTTCTTTAGGGATCACGGCTTTTGTTGCTTTTCTCATCATGTTGCTTCCGCCTTTGCAGCGGTTGCTGTTTGGCACTCCACTTTATATGGTGTTTATGTTTGCTCCTCTCGCAATAGGTTGGTATAGTAGCGCGAAATTTATGACAATGTCGCATTCTCAGGTGCGTACTATGTTGTGGCTATTAGCAGCTTCTATAGGAGTTTCTGTCTCAATAATTAGCATTGCCTCCGGCGTTGATTTAGCGATGCGCGCAGCTATCATCACTACTGGAATGTTTGGAGGAATGAGTATATACGGATATACTACGAAGAGTGATCTTTCCGGTATCGGTTCGTTTGCAGTAATGGGATTAATTGGAATGGTAATTGCATCTGTCATAAACATCTTTTTACAAAGCTCTGCGATGTACTATGTTTTATCTGCTGTCGGTGTGTTAGTATTCACTATCATGATAGCATACGACACTCAAAGAGTAAGAGATACATACTATGTACTTGGAGGAGAAGATTCTGCGATGACGGAAAAAGTTGCAGTTTATGGTGCTATGACGTTATATATGGATTTCATCAATCTCTTCATTAATGTGCTGCAGCTTCTTAGATTTGTAAGCGGAAGGAGAGATTAGTGCCAAAGTAGCACAGTGGTAGTGCAACTGATTCGTAATCAGTAGGTCGTAGGTTCAATTCCTATCTTTGGCACCACGAAGTATATCTTTTAGGCTGCTTTTATTTATGTTTGATGGCTAAGTTATGTATGTGTTCTTCTTGTTTTAATGACTCGTTACATTCGTTTCTTGCCTTTTAAGAGTCTCTTTCTCATATTGCTGATAGTAGGCTATTCATGCTTTTTTTCGCTAATACCTGATATCGTTCGCGATATTGTGTATACGCTTGCGTTGCACATCAGAAATTTGGTGATGCTCTTTATACCAGTACTAGTCTTTGTTTTACTAGCGAATGCTATGTATAAAGTGCAAAGTAATGCCACTTTATTTGTGCTTGCGGTTGTATTGCTGGAGTGTATTTCCAATTTTGTCGCTGTAATGTATTCATATTTTTTTAGCGCACCTCTACTACCGTATTTTAGTGCTTCCATCACTTGTACTACTGCGTCTAAAGCTATGAACTTGCTGTTTGATTTTAGAATACCGATACCGAATTTTTGGAATAGTAAGATATTTATCGTACTTGGTATTGTTATTGGTCGTGTCGCTAAGATCTATCAGTATAGAGATGCAGAAAGGATATTGGAAAGTGCGATGCATTGCATGACTTGGATGATGCGTACATTTTTTTCCAAAGCGGTAATAGTGATGATTATGGCATTTATTGCTAACTTCGGTCAAAGAGATATTTTATCTTTTATAGGAGAGCTTTTAGGCTTTTTATCAATAGCTTTGAGTTGTTCTGCGACATATTTCATTTTACTACTTTTAGCAGTGCTACGTATGAAATATGCTGAGATTAAAGAAGTTCTCAAAAGTATATCATATCCAATAATGATATCGTTTACTTCTTCAAGCAGTATGATCGCGCTTCCATATGTTACAGAAAGTGCAGCAAAACTCGCAAAAATACCTAATATAGTACGTTCTATCATTCCGATTACTATTGGCGTGCAACAAATTGGCGATTGTATACTTAACGCCGTTCTTTTCTCTTTTTTATCTTATCAGTTTCATGGTACTCTGCCATCATTAGCGGTGTGGTTGGAATTTAACTTTTTTTACGTTTTAATGAGAGTAGGGATGACTGCTGTTCCTGGAGGTGGTGTTATAAGCTTAGCTTCTGTACCACTCTTAGAGAAGTATTTACACTTTAATGACGATATGATCTCCCTCGTACTTGTGATGAATATCTTGATGGATGAGATTATTACAGCACTAAATGTAGGGTACAATATCATTATGTCTTTAGTGATGGAAAGAATTTTATTGTTTTACGGCATAGTAAAAGCTGAGAAGTAAGCTATCTATAAAATGAAAGAGAGCACAAAGAAAAAACTGCCTTCTCGAACGTTGCGAAAAAATCTAAAGACTAGATCTGCTTAAAAGTAGCATTCTTAAGTATGCATTTTGCCGGAAACGTATTGCTTTTTGATAGTAATGAGTTATTATCTTGCTATTCAGAATGTGAATATTCATGGCGGTGTCGTGACAAAAATTAATACAACGAAGTGCAAAGCATCTAGGAGGTTTGGAGCAAATCTGACTGAGAAAGCAGATGATGCGTATGTTAAGAGAAATTATCCTCCTGGTATGCACGGAAGAAACGGATATAAACGTTCTTCCGTATATGGCATGCAGTTAAGAGCGAAGCAGATGTTGAAGGCGTATTACTGTAATATTACGGAGAAACAGTTTAGAGGAATCTATAAAAAAGCTGCAAAAATGTCAGGTGATGTAGGAGAAAATTTGATAGGTTTGCTTGAATCTCGTCTCGACGTTATTGTATATAGAAGCAAGTATGCGCCTACGATGAGAGCGGCAAGGCAGTTAGTATCTCATAAGCATGTAAAAGTGAATGGAAAGTATTTAAATGTTGGCAGTGCGTTTTTGCAACCGTCGGACATTCTTGAATTAACGCCAAAAGCCTTGGAGATGCAAATAGTGCAGGGAGCATTATCTAACGAAACGAAAGTCAGGCCTTCTTATATCACATTTAATGGCGCTGACTCTTCTGTAACGTTTATTAGGAAGCCGCTGCTTGCAGAAGTGCCGTATCCTATGACTGTAGACCCTCAACTAACTATCGAGTTATATTCAAGATAGTACTTCGGTATTTTTTAGAGAGGATTGACGCGAAGAAAGTGCGAAAGTTACTAATTAGGGTTTTCGTGCTGTGCGATTTTATTGTAGAAGTGCCGTACACTTCTTCTAGTACAGTCATATTTGTTCATGTTTGTCTTATTTAGGCGCAATGTGTATCTTGATATGGCTAGTGATGTGTCAAACATTTGATGCTGCGATGAGAGAGGGAGTAACGAAGCGTATATCGAAAATTACGTACTGATCTAGCTGAATTACTTAGCTTTTCGCTGTTGCGCCAATTCTTTATCGGCGATGCTAATAGTTCTGTTAGGTATCTAAATACTCTCTAACTATACTTTGCTATATTACATAATAATTTGCTGTTATCTATAGCGCTGAACTTACTCCTTGGTGATTCATCTACTTCTATATTGTAAGATTCATAGCATGTTGCTGTAGTATCGAACTTACTCCTTGGTGGTTTATCTACTTCTATATCGTAAGATTCATAGCGCATTGCTATAGTATCGAACTTACTCCTTGGTGGTTTATCTACTTCTATATCGTAAGATTCATAGCGCATTGCTATAGTATCGAACTTACTCCTTGGTGGTTTATCTGCTTCTATATCGTAAGATTCATAGCGCATTGCTGTAGCATCGAACTTACTCCTTGGTAGTTCATCTACTTCTATATCGTAAGATTCATAGCACATTGCTGTGGCTCAAGTTCGATAAGTGTTTTTTCATATTTCTTTTAATATTTGCAGTTATGTCATTACGAAGTGTATTTATTGAAAAATTCTTGTGCATAAGTCTTCCGATGTCATTAAAGATTTAATAAGTCTCTTACTTAATTTACCTCCTTTATCAGATCATCTTTGTGCTATTTCGCTTCTCTTAATTTGTTAATCTATCTATCATCTGTTGCTAGTGTGTAAAATTGCTTGTTGATATCTTACTAATTGATGGTAGTACATTTCTATTAAGGAAGCGATATATCCTCATCATTCATAGCACGATGCCATTATTCGCTGCTATAGGCGCGCTGTTAGCTTGCGTTCTAGAAAGTTAATATTATTTGAGTAAAGATGTAGCCTCGTTTTCTTCTCACTGCACAGGATCTGAGCTGCCAAATACATTATTATACATTTGCATCACACCCGCATCTTCTGACTTTCCATATTTTGTCCGTGCTTCATTTTGAATGTTTCGCACAACTCTATCAGCATAATTTTCTAATGCCTTGACTGCTTGTTGCATTCGCTTCCAATCAGCTCGCGTAAGAGTAATGCCATTTTCTATTTTATTAGTTATTGCAGACAAATGTGAAGCAGCAAATTCCACATCTCTATCGATATAATGTCCAGGGCTTGCTTCTCTTAAAAACTGACTATAGTACTTTATTTGATTAGCTATTGCTTCGATATATATCACATACTCTGTAGTAAGGCCTATATCGTAATAAGGAATCCGAAGCCAATTATTTATTTTGATAACAGCTTTACGCACAAGACGATTAGTGTCTGGAGTAGAAAAATCATATCCGCCAAACATGAGTTTTGTATCTACCGATACATCTTTTGCATCTCTGTACGCTTTATTTCGATTGGTAAAGAGTGTGCCAGTTTCTAAATTCTGCCCTTTTAAAATTTTCGCTTTATCATAAGCGCTAATTAGGCCCAACAGATCATCAATCGCTTTAACTCGATCTACCTCTTGTTTTCGTGATTCCTCTTTAGCGCCTGATATCCTTTTATATAAAAATTTCCTATTAAAATTGTCTTGTTGCTGTTCTTTATCCGCTTTATGCATTGCCACAATCTCATCATGCTGCTTCTTTTCTTGCAATTTATCCGCTTCATGCATTGCTACAATCTCATCATGCTCCGCTTTGTACTGCTCAAGCTCTCGCTCTTTATCCGCCTCATACTGCCTATCTGCTTCCATTTGACGCCGCATCTGCAATGCCTGCGTTAGTACTGCTAAGTTTCTAGTTTGTTGTTCTTTATACTCCTCCATCACATGGCCAAGAGGATTGTATATCATATCTGACGTCGCAAATGCGAATGCTACTAAAATCAAGTTATGATACGTACAGAAAAATATCAGAAAACAAAGATGCAAAAAGCTTTTTACCTTACTCTTCTCTTGTTTTTGTTTAGCTTTATCTTGCGCTAATATTGCTTTATGTTGTGCTTTTTGTTGCGTATTCATATATTGTTGCTAATGCTCAATAAAACAGTGAAGAGGGTAATATTTTCTTCGTTTCTTATGATAAGATCTGATACTGCGGAGATAAATGGCAGTCTAGCCGCACTGATTCGATAATGGAGTTTAATGAGATTTATCGAAAGATCAAAGGCATTGTGCTTATTATTAGTAGAATCCTTGAGATGCAAAAAAAATAGTGAAGTGTGTATTTATTACGAATTTCTGATATGCAGAAATGGTGAAGGTATTGCACTAAAAAAACATTCTCGAATCAAATTATTATCGGCAAGGTAGGATTGTGCTTCTTTTCCTATGGAATATCGCGTGGAAGAACTCAATTATACTAAATGCGATATAAAGTCTAGTTTGCGCTTTATTTCAAAGTAGAAAGCGAGAAATGACTGCTTATAGTATAGCTTTATGAAAGGAAAGAAGAGCTGATATTATAAGGTTAAATTTTGATATTAATATTTATTTAATAGAGAATATTTATGAGCACATACAACTTGTTTCTTCTTATATACCTTTGAAAGTACAGATAGAAGAAAAGTCAGTGTCGATATCTTGTTTTCACATTTCTTGAATAAGGAAACTGCTTTACTATATTTTTCCTTATCTTCAAAGAAATGTTTTATGACATGAAAGAGAAAGGTAAATGCTAATAGTATAACAAAAGATTGCAGTAGTGCCGTTAGTGCATTGCGTTGCTGATTTGTCATGTACCGCAAAATCACGACCTCAGTGATCATAAACTGATTATGATACACAAGTCGTTTTTTGCAGTAGGCAGTTTATGGCAAAAGTATATTAAAGCTAATCACGCTAAGTGTTCTTTCTATTATTCTGCTGGAATCACACGCATACTACCACTACCTGCAATGAGAACGTACACCTTTCGTCCTACTGCGATTGGACGATCTTTTTGCGCTACCACTACTAAGCCTGTTGATTTTATAGCATTAACAGTGCTAAGAAATGCGCTTCCTCCCATTGTAACTGCTTCTTGATTTAAAGCTGATGTATCAATTTTTACTACGTATTCGCTTCCATCATAATTACCACTTGCTGCTTCTGAAGCTGCATATCCGATAGCGCCTCCCATTACAGCGCCTAATAATGCGCTTTCCGGACTATGTCCAAGTCCTACGCCAGCAAGGCCTCCTACTGCACTTCCTGCGATAGTATTGTTGGTGCTATTTTGTTTTTTATTTCCTATCATAACCTTTCTTACAGATATCACTTTACCTGGTATTGCTACTCCACCTTCATAAGAGTTTTGATACATGTCTACTGCACCTTCATTCGAGCAGCCTATCAAAATAATGCTTAATACAGGCAAAATGCGTGCAAAAAAGGAGAGGAACATAAAAGTGCACAACAAGAAGATCTAAACTTGAAGGATACCTTACACAATTTTCATTCAAAAAGCCATAGTGCGCCTCATTTTTAGTGAGATACTCTATTCGATGTAAGTGAATTAATTGACGTTGCTATTTACGCACTGGTGTTCTGCATCCATCCTCCATCTTTTAATTATCGTCTCCATTTCTCCATCTTCCTGCATTTTATGAAGAGTTGCGTTTAATTCTTTTATGAATTTATCATCATTTTTTGTGATTATTACGTATTCATGCGTAGTATTTGGTATACTCTCACAATATAGCCAATAACTACGTCTTGAGATTCTGCAAGCGGTATGTAAGTTAGTGACAATCATCTGAATTTTTTCTTCTTCTAATTCTTCAGCAGAGATTCTGAGATTACCTCTTTTTGTAATAATTGAGTCGCGGAAATTTTCTTTAGCCCATTTTTCATATATCACACCTTCTTGCGTAGATATATTTCTTCCGATAAAAGAGTTGATATTGTCTAGCGAGACTCCTTTTTTCAACACTACTCCTAGTTGTCCTGACATATAAGAGATTGAGTGGAAGGTAGAATTTGCTTGTGCATCTTCAATAGTAATTGCACCGACTGCGACATCAGCCTTTCCAGATTTTACGAAAGAAAACATATTATCAAAAGTGCCAACGTCTTTTACTGCTACACTCTTGCCCATCTTTCTTGCTGCGACTGTAATTAAATCTATTTCGAATCCTCTCAGCTGTCCGTATTCTATGAAAGTAAAAGGAGGTAAGTGAGATGATACTGCAACTGATATTGTATCGTCATCATGATTGCCACAACCAGATATAAAGAAGGGAACACCTATCAGTAATGCGAATAGTGTGAAAATTCTGTTCATTGAAAGCAGCAAAGCCAAAACTACTACCGAATGATACTAAGAAATGCTTTTTTGTTCAATAAGCATAGAGTTATCATCTTTGAAATATCTTTAATAAAAAGTCATGTGTTATCTTTATGTATGTTGGACGTCCATGATTACATTGTGCGGTGAAATTGTATCTTTCCATCTCTCGTAATAGTATACACATCTCTTCTTTGGATAAGCTTTTACCTTTTAAGATGCTGCTATGGCAAGCAACTTCATTGTATATCTCTATAATGGCAGTTTCGCTAATTTCTTTTACTAGTGCTGAGTTTTGTATTACATGATTTAGAATTTGAATCACTTTTTCATGTGGAGATACGCTTGGTAGAATCTGTAATATAATCGGTATACCTACAATGTGTATTTTATCTTGCATCATCTTTATTTTGATGCCGTATTTTAGCAATGTATCGTGCTGTTCAAGTATGATCATAGCTTCTGTACCTGATATCTCAGTAGAAATAGGTAAGAGTAAATTTTGCATCTTCAATTTTTTTTTGTGAAGGAGTGCATCTTTCATTTTTTCCAGCATTACTCTTTCATGTGCTGCATGTTGTTCTATTACAAATAAATCATCGGTATTTGAGTTATAAGAAATTATAAACAAGTTTGATATCTGACATATAGGATTGCCAAAGTAATATAGTTTATCATCTAGTTGTGACTCTGTAATCCTCTCCTCGATTGCTTTGTTCATTGCTGTGAAATCTTCAATTGGATACCGCGCTGAAAGAGGTAGCAATGTACTTTCATGTTTATCTTGATTGCTATGTTTATAGCTATCACGCGCTTCGTATTCATTACTTAAGTTATAAGATGTATCAAAACCTGAATATAGCTGATTTTCTGTCAGAGATTGAGCGATGTACGGAGAAGATAACGCTTCACGTACCGCATTTACTACGGCATTTTTTATGGAAGTTATATCGCTGAATTTTACCTCCGTCTTATGAGGATGTATATTAACATCTACGTCTTGTAGCGGAATTTCAATGAAAAGTATCGCGAGTGGCTTGAGGTTATTCGCAATTAATCCGCTGTAAGCTGCTTTGATAAAGCAGATTATACTATAATCGTGAATGAGTCTTCCATTTACGAAGATAATGGATTTTTGCTTTCTTATTGAAGGAGTATAAGTAGGAATTGTTACATATCCGTTTATTTTTATCTCTCTTGAAAATCCTGTATACGAAACTTTAGCGATATTATTTGTGAATTCGTTGCCAAATATATCGATTATCCTTTGCTTCAAAATGTCATCATCGAATTGATCTCTTGTAGTATCGAATAGTAATTTTGATTCAGAAAACAGTTTAAAGTTGCAATTTTGGTATGCGAGAGCAATAGAGTGCATAAACTGCAATATGCTATGCAATTCAGCATTATTATTTTTTAGAAATCGCAATTTATTCGGTGTAGGAGCGAACAGTCCTTTTACTTCAATTGTAGTACCTTTTGCTCTGTTTTTAGGAGTAATGAGATTTGATATTTTTTCCTGTATTTCTGTTGTGATCGTGTTGTCGTTGAGTAGTGCATTCTTCTCGTCTGATAATGAAGAAAGAGATAACTCCCACGCATGATCTTCCTCTTCAGTTTTTGTTATGATTGTAATATCAGATACTGCAAGTATGGAGGCTAAAGCTTCTCCTCTGAATCCAAGATATTGTATATCATAAATACTATCATCTTGTAATTTTGAAGTGGCATGCCTTATAAAGGCCATATGCAATTCATCTTTTTCAATACCACATCCGTTATCGGAAACTGATATAAAAGACTTTCCTGCATCTTTAACTGTGACAACGATCTCAGTTGCTTTGGAATCTATAGAATTCTCTACAAGCTCTTTTATCACTGATAGCGAATTCTCTATTACTTCACCTGCAGCAATCTTACTAATAGATTGCGGTGAGAGTATTCTAATTTTTCTATTCAAAGAAATAATCTATTAGCACTAAATTATGCATTCTGCAGTCTAGCTGCAAAGATGTGTGATGAGAAGATAAAATAACGAAAATCTTCGAATTAGAAGAGTAGCTTTTCTACCTTAAGATTATCATCAACTATATTTAAGACGGCAATCAATTCATTTTGCTTTGAGAATAAAACGGCTTTTTCTGAATAATCGCCGATAAGTGGTGATATAGTCGATGGAGGCTGATGTGTTATACGTAACTTAGTGTAATCAAGTGGAAAGGAAGTATCGTAATCGCCATCATATACGTAGTGAGAGAAGTGATTAAATAATGTACTTACAGGTATGAGACTTTTACATAGCAGGTGTAAGCCGTATTCTGTAAGTTCTTTATCTAAAGTAGCGTCTTTTATCCCTCGCCATAGCGTGTAAATGAACTTTTGAGATAAAGTATCTGAGATGGTAAATGTACCGATATCTGTTCTGCGTAAAGCATGCACATTTCCATAAGTATTGAGCTTTCTTGCTATTTCTTTTGCAAAAGACCGTACATAATATCCACTTCCACACTCTATTTTAAACCTCGCTTTTGTCTGTGCGATAATTTTCTCCAATTTTATATCGTAACACTGTACAAGTCTCGGTTTTTTTGTGATTTTTTGACCATTTCTAGCTTTTTGATATAACCTTACTCCATCTACCTTGATTGCCGAGAAATCAGGAGGGACTTGAGAGACAGTACCCTTAAAAGATGGTAAAATCCTCACTATCTCTTCTTCAGTTGGAACTTGTTCGCATGATTTTACTACTTTTCCCATGGCATCATCTGTATCTGTTTCTTTTTGCCACTCCACAATGCAATCGTATGACTTTCTAAAAGAAGGACAATATTCTAGAAGTTTTGTGGCTTTTCCTATTGCAACAAGTAGTATGCCAGAGGCGAGAGGATCCAGTGTACCGCCGTGTCCAACTTTTAATTTTATTGGTAGACACAGATCTTCTACAAGTCTCCGCAAGGAGTACAAAGCATTATGTGACGAGAACCCTTGTGCTTTATCCAAGAACAAAAAGCATCCCTTTGTGAAAAGCTCTTTTAAGAGTTCTTTGGCCATGGCATTATCCTTTTTTACCGTATACAGTGAGAACGCGCAAATTATTGAAAGTAGAAAGCGTTATTCCATCTGGTAATACTATATCAGATGAATATTTTACATCTCCTACTTCCATACCTGTTACGCTTAGCTGAACGTAATTAGGAATATTTGCAGAATCGCAATAGCAATCTACAGTTCTATGATGCAAGTATGGAAAACCTCCTTTTTTTACTCCTGGTGAAAGCAAATGATCTATGACTTTTACATTTAGCGGCATTCGAATTCTTTCACCATCAGAGAATTTCTGCATCTCCAAAGAGATGATGCGTTCTGTAATCGGATTTCTATGGACACATTTTATAACGGATTTTACAACTTGCTCAGATCCGTCTACCTTGATGTACAAAATTCTCGAATCCAATAATCTCTTACTTACTGCTAATTCCAATTCTTTTTGCGAAACGGAAAATAACAAAGCGCTTGCTTCTCTTGTATATACAGCTACGGGAATTGCGCCTTCATTGCGTAGCTTCTTTGCATCAGAAGTTCCCGTAGTTTCGCGTTTTTGACCTACCAGTATGCAGGGCTTGCGATACTGCTCATCTGTATAATAAGAACTCTCGTACATCCTCTATACAATAATCTGTTAACGTGCAGACAATACCGATAGTGATATTGCGCATTGCACAAAGTGTGGCTACAATCTAGTACATCAGCGGTGATTTTTCAAGCTCTTGTCATATATAAAATACCTGCTTGAGTGGAAGTGCTTTTTTGCGTTGTTTTTTATCGGCTGTATAGTACTTCCTAGATATTCAATAGGAGAAGAGTTATCGATTTATTCAAAATGCATTTTTGGATACGACAATCGTGCATTACCTCAGGAGGTAATGGTCGTAACTCCGCATGGATGTCAAGATTCTTGCAACAGCAATTGCAGTATTTTTAATCAAGATATAGATCAGCAAAATTTTTCTGCATGCTATTCGTATTGTGTGCAGGGATTACCTTACGTAGGAAATCCAGTAATGGAAATAGCAGATTCTATTATTGTATCAGATAGCAGTACGATATGTGCTTCGCAATATAATAAAAGTACTAGTAGTAGTACATACGATTGTACTGGTACAAGTGAGACAGTGTCGCAGTACTACTATGGTAATGCTATTTCTGCTGCTGGATGTCCTAATGCAGTCTTATTGTCTTCGGATTATACTCCTCCTCCGCAACAAGCTTCAAGTACGTTTTCTTATCCTCAAGGCGCTAAATATAGCGAAATGGAGATGAAAATTACTTTCGAAAAGAATAGTACCGTTTGTCCGAATGGCAATTTATACGTTACATTACTTCCGATAATGTCGAATTTATTTCAAAGAGCGCCGGAAGCGGTAACGGGTGGAAATGCTGCTGCAAATGCTATTAATAATAATATATATAATCGTGCTCTGAATTTTAGCTTTGCAGCAAAGGCTATTAATGCTGTTACTAATTTTGGCACTAGTTCGAGTGATGCAAGTGCAATGGGAGAATGGTGTCCGGATATTGATAGTTTTCAATCATGTTTAGGACAGTCATCTAGTAGCGGCACATCTTCAAGTACTGTAACTTCAAGTACTGCGAGTTCAAATACTATAAGTTCAAGTGCTGTGCAACAGAATATGATGCATCCATGTTTTGCTGGTCTTATAAGCTCTCAGCCAACTATTGCCAATAGCAGTGTTATGGGTACGAGTAATGTAGTGACTTACTTGTATAATGTTGATCTAAGCTACATATATGGTAGTGATATATATAATCCGCAAGCTAATACAAGTCACACATTAAATACGATAGTATCTGAAGTTAACAGTGATAATATAGCAAATCTTATAAATCCTATAGTAGGGTGTTTTCCAGAGTGGAGATTAAATGGCCCCGCAGTACCAATTGCGAGAAGCATCAGTGAAGAAGCTATACCATTACAAGCAGGAGATGATTTTTCCGTCACTTGGGGAGGTGATGTGTTTGTAACTGGAATACTCTATAATGAGAATGGATTATTAATGCCGCTTGGAACGCTAAATACAACAGGGAGTAATACTGAGCCTCTACAGAATAATATTACAGATTTGAGAGATCTTGTATATGCTGTGATGATAGGAGATGCCTCTACAACCACTAATGTACTGCTGCAATACAATGCAGCGGTATCTTCATGTAAGAAATTACCACCATCTGTTAGTATATCTATATCAAGTTTATTGCAACAACTGACAGCACTTACAATATCATCTCAAGGTACAGCTAATCCTCTTACAATGATGTCGTTTTCTTCAAAATCAAATGATAGCTGTGGTAGTTATAAGTACTGTAGAACAAAAGGTAGCGGAATATTTGAGTTTTGTACGAAATCGGAGCAAACAATACTTGGATTGAATGGTTCTGTCCAGCAGACAGGTTATAAGATACAAACAGGTACGAAATCGCAAGATAGAAAGGAAGAGAAAGGTGATGTATTTCACTGCAAACATGTACTTGATCCAGGTTTGCCAGTATATACCTTTAGCGGTAAGATCAATACTACTTTGCCAAATCCTTCTATACAAATGCCATCAACTTATGTGCAGGGAAACGATTTTTCTGCTCCACCGCAGTCCGCTTCACATAGTTTTAAAGCAGCTCAATGTTATAACTCTTCTTCCTCCACTGGATATTTAGGTTTTGCCGGTGGATATCAAGCTACCATTCAATGGTGTGGTAATCCTCAAGTGAACGGTCAAGGATTGCAGATAGCAATAGCAGATCCAAGTATATCTACAGATTCATTACAGTGGAACGATCTCAGTGCGGCTGCTAGCGCGACGTCCAATACTATCTCTATTGGTGGCGCAAAGTCTAATTTTGTAGTAACTAATATTTCAAATGGTATGGTTACTATCGGTGAATCTGGTATTGGAGGAGAAAATATTGGAGAAGGCACACTAGATGCAGATATCAACTATAATATATATTTCAGACTAGATCCTAAACTATATAAGCCAACAATAAACAGTAATGGATATATTACTTACCCTCCAACAGGGCAGTATAATATTGGTATATCTCAAGGATATCGTGGAAGTGCTACATTAAGCAATGGTACGGCGCCTCAAAACATATCGTGGCCACAAAAGGTCATTAAAAAATTACTTACATTAATGTTTGGTAGTAATATTTGCTCTATCGCGCAAAGCAATGAATCTACTGCGCAAGAAAGTGCGAGTAATACTGATATTGGTGCAGTTTGGATTATAATGAATGGCGCTAACACAGTAATTTCTCGATATATTCCAATTATTATAATAATTGCTATAATGGTCGCGGGTATAGGTTTTTTAGCAGGCACTACAAAAGTTACTACCTCAGAGGTAATGGCAGTTATTGCGCGATTAATAATCGTAGTACTTCTAGTGCAGCCAAATACCATATTGCAAAATACTGTAACGTCCGGCTCGAAAAATTCTACGTTAAGCGAGTTAGTAGCGAGAACAAGTATATGTAGTGGAGTGATAGCAGCAAGTTATGTTACTCCAAGTATTTCATCTGTTGATGGAAAGTATCAATATACTCCTTCTTTAAATGGCATATTCGAGGTTACGCTTGAGACATGGTATGTACTGACTTCGCAGAATACTTGGTTAAAGGTATGGTCGTTAGCTGGCATTGGTTTATCAGGCTTAATGTTTGCTGGCGTAATGGTTGCAGGACTTGTGTACTCTTTGATTTTAGTATGCTTTACAATGCTGACATACATTTATCTCGTAATAGGTCTTGCGGCTGTTACAGCGCCTATGCCGCTTTTCGCTATTTGTTTGCTGTTCTCATCTACAAGAACAATGGCTTATCAATACGGAAAGAAATTTATATGCTTCGCCTTGTACAACGTAGTACTATCTGCAGGAGTTACGTTAATAGATGTTGTAATTACGACAATAATACTTTCCGCTTTATCATTCACAATATGTGATGCTGTGTATCAACTGAAAATACTAGTATTTCATATTCCTGTAACTTCATGGGTGCCTTTACTCACTGTTCATTCTCCAGTCGGTTCTTCTACTCTCTTGCCTCTTGCTGCTGTAGAAGGGGGGATTGCGTTATGTGCAGTAGGGCATATGGGAACAGAATTCGTGCAACAATTATTACGTATTGTTGATAAGATTGTAGACCCGTATGGAGGCAGTAGTGACATAGTGTTAAGAGGAGTTAATCGAATAGTAGATAGAGTGAAAGGCAAAGAATGACGGTGATGGTAAGAAGTAGGTAAATAGCCTTAGTAGTTGATGAATATTCAAATGTATGTTTACATATTGATTATATGCGTTATAGATACTATTAATAATATAGTGTACGATGGTATACTGAACGATTAATGTATAAGACAATGAAGCGTATTTTTACATGCATGTTGCTGTGCATTGGCATTTTATGTTGTAATGCCATGGCTTTCGCTGAGCAGAGTATTCTACAGGTGGTGAAGTTTGATGATGTGCGTGAAGAATTTAAAGTCGATAAGAAGAAGTTTGTCGTATTTTTCACTTCATGGTGTGGACATTGCAAAGATAGATTACCAGCAGTCGCTGACTTAGTAAGTAGAACTAAGGAAGCGTTCTATTTTATATCGCTTGATGAAAATCTCGAGTATGCCGAAAATTTCCTTAAATCTTTAAAAGTTAAGAAAGGAAAAAACATGAAATTCTTTATTTTTGACAATGAGGATAGCATAGCGAAGTTTGTTTATCAGTTTACTCCGACATACTCTGGTTCTGTGCCTTATCTTATGGTGCTTGATAAAGATAATGTACTTCACTACGAAGGGAGTTTATCGCTAAACAGTATAACATCTCTTTTAGGAAAAGAAATAGGAGGCGTGCCGAAGTAGCAACAGATGGATATCGTTTTTCGCTTTAGAGGATGGTTGTATCACAGTTTTTTGTGAAGTGTAAAACTTCCATCTTCATGGTCTGATATTGAATATCCATTTTCCTCTATTTGAGTCTTTATCTGATCTCCTTGCGCCCATAGCTTATCATTTCTGAAAGCTTGCCTTTCTTGTGCAAGTTGTATCAGTTTCTCACGGCTTATATGTGCGGTATCTTCAATTTTCTCTACAAATGCTTTGATTTCCACAAACTCTTTAATACTGAAGCCAAATAGAAGTAATGATGATAGAAAAGTGATACATTCTTCAGCATGCAACGATGATGCACGCGCCTTCTGATGTAGTAACGTGCTTTCTCGTTGTATGTAAGATATAGCAAGTGGTGAATTCATATCATCGCATAATGCTTTTAGCACTTCCGTACATTTTTGTGAGATATTATATTCTTCCTGCCATTTCTTAAAAGTGACATCTTCAAGGCTATAACTGCGATTTTGAAAGTATTTTTGTATAATTTGATTGTTTAGTAACGAATCTACCACTATCGAGATTTTGTACACGTTTCTAAATGCATTTTTAATAGCTATAGCATTATAATCTAGCGGCTTTCTATAGTTTACTGATAAATAGAAAAACCTCATTACATTGCCGAATATTATCGGTAATTCTACATCATCCAGCGATACTATATTCCCAAGGCTTTTACTCATTTTCTCATCTTTTACCGTAATAAATCCGTTATGCAGCCAATATCTAGCGTATTGCGCATCATAATTGATACATTTTGCCTGTGCTAATTCATTTTCGTGATGTGGAAATAGCAGATCGGCGCCACCACCATGTATATCAAATGAATTACCAAGATACTTTCTACTCATTGCTACGCATTCTGTATGCCATCCTGGCCTACCTCTTCCCCAAGGACTATCGAACGAATACTTTTCCTCTCCGTGCTTTTCACTTTTCCACAATGCAAAATCTGCAATATCTTTTTTTTGTGTTGTGAATTGATTTCTGATGCCTTGCACCATTGCGTCGATCTTTCTATGAGATAAAGCACCATATTTCTCATAAGAATTTACATTGAAGAAAATACCATCTTCATTTTGGTAAGCGTATTTCTTATCTAAAAGTATGTGTATTACATCGAACATATCAGATAAATGCGCGGTAGCATGAGGTTCGTAATGAGGATCTAAGCAGTGTAACCTCTTTAAGTCATACTTATACTTCTTTTCCATTTCTAACGCTAAGTCAGATGCTGAAGTATTGAGCGCAATTGCTTTTAATATGATTTTGTCATCTATATCTGTGACATTTCTCACATAAGTGACGTTAGGATATAGAGAAAGCAACACTCTCAAAAGCAGATCGTATATTACTGCAGATCTAAGATTTCCTATATGAGGAGTATCATATACCGTAGGGCCACAAACATACATACTAATGTTAGCAGGATCGAAAGGTACGAAAGATTCTAATTTACCGCTATACGAATTAGTGAGTCTTAAGATCATTTCATTTGTTATATGTGTTGTTATTAAAAGCTTAAATATGTAGTATACAGTATAGATGCTGGTCGAATTAGAGTCTACGGTTAGATGTTTGCTGGAAAGATTTTGAAATTTGCGATACTTTTCACATTGTATTCCTGCGTAACATGTTCTGCAGCCGTTAATATATGTGTAGTAGATAATGCAGACGCAAGTATAAAGTTAGCGGATCTCATAAAGCTGAGTGCAAAAAAAAATGCTATCGGCAAAGATAAGACGTCTAATGATTATAATGTAGTGCGTTTAAAATCCAGTACAGATCTGAAGAAGCGGGACGATTGCACGTTTTTTATAGGCACTGAAAGTAGCGGTACAGTGACGTATACAAGTAAAAATTTATTATATGTGGAGAAGCTACTCATTGTGAAATATGATGATGGCGCAGCGTTTGATATTAGTAGTTTAAAAAATGCTAACATTTTATATAATTCTGAAGAAGTGTTTGAGCGTTTAGATCTGTCAAACATTCAGTATAATACAGGAAGTGAAGTAGATGCTTATAGCGCTTTGGAAAAGGTATGTAAGAAGAATGGTGAAGTCGCTTTGATTATGCTTAATATGCCGTTTAGAGAGCTTCAGAAAAGCTTCAGAACTTGCGCACTTAGTGTAATAGAAAATGATTCTAATGATCATCGGCTACTAAACGGAGGTACGCTTGTGAATAATCCATTTGATAAAAAGGTGCTTTCGTATTCAATTTATATGTTTGCAAAAGATAAGAAATTAGCAGATTATGTTATGACTCTTATAAAAGCTAACAGTAGTGTAGGCGAGTACATGAAAAATGTGTATTCCATAGAGTTAAATGATGAGATTTTTTAGTTAGTTAAAATTTGACATTTGTAGATTTAAAAACTGTTTTTGTGACGAAATGAATTATAAAGATATTCGAAATGTAGCCGTGATAGCACACGTAGATCATGGTAAAACTACTTTAGTAAGTGGATTGCTTGTACAAAGTGGTATGGATAGTGTGGTAGTTGATCATAATGATCTAGAGAAAGAGAGAGGTATTACGATACTTTCTAAGTGTACCTCTCTTGTCTTCAATGGAATAAAGTACAATTTAATAGATACTCCGGGGCATGCTGATTTTGGCGGTGAAGTAGAGCGCGTGTTATCAGTAGTAGAGGGCGTTATCTTATTAGTCGATTCTTCCGAAGGGGCAATGCCACAAACGAAATTCGTACTGTCGAAAGCGTTAAAAGTAGGCCTCAAACCTATTGTCGTCGTAAATAAAATTGATAGACAAGATAGAAGAATAGATGGTGTATTAGATGAAATAGTGGAGTTATTCATGGCATTAGATGCCACTGATGAACAACTTAACTTTCCAATATTATATGCTGTAGGAAGAGATGGCTGGGCTACTTTAGATGTGAATATAAAAACGCAAAATTTTGATGATCTTTTTAATGTAATGAGGGATTATGTGCCTCATCCTGTTGTAGATGAATCTACAAAAGAATTTACCATGTCATCCGTTATACTATCCTCAGATAAGTATCTTGGTAAATTGATTATAGGAAAAGTATATTCTGGAGTAGCTTCAGTCGGTGCTACGCTAAAAAGCATAAATTTGAGTGGAGAAGTAGTGGAGAATATTAAGTTGCAAAAGCTGTTTGAATTTCATGGTTTAAATAAAGTGTCTGTAGAATCAGTAGCTGCAGGAGATATCGTATGCATTGCTGGTGTGCAAAAAACAACTATTTCAGATACAATATGTAGCATTAATAACATGATTCCAATTGCTTCGATACCTGTCGATCCACCTACTATGTCGGTGACAATATCGGTAAATGACTCGCCTCTTGCAGGTACAGAAGGAAGTAAATTAACTTCTCGCATGATATTGGAAAGATTGGAAAGAGAAGCTGAAACGAATGTAGCGATTAAATTGGTAAATGATGGAGGTGATAAATTTATACTGTATTGTCGCGGAGAGTTGCAATTAAGTATCATTTTGGAGAATATGCGCCGTGAGGGTTTTGAGGTATCGGTATCAAGGCCGGAAGTAGTTATGCAGCAAGATGAAGATGGCAAATTAGAACCTGTAGAAGAAGTTGTGATAGATGTAGAAGATGAATATACAGGAGTAGTAATAGAGAAGCTTTCTCTTAGAAAAGGTGAAGTGTTGGAGATGAAAGCGGCAGGTTATGGCAAAACGAGATTAATATTGAAAGTGCCTACAAGAGGATTAATAGGCTATCAAAGCGAATTTAGAAATGATACTAGAGGCACCGGCATCATGAATCATTGTTTCTTCGGATATGAGAGATTCAGAGGTAAAGTGCCAGGACGTAGAAATGGTGCATTAATATCAATGGCAAGTGGAGAAGCAGTCGCATTCGCATTATGCAATTTAGAAGAAAGAGGCAGTCTGTTCATAGGTGCAAAAGATAAGGTGTATGAGGGGATGATTATAGGTGAATGTAATAGAGAAGGCGATCTCGATGTCAATCCTATAAAAGGTAAGCAACTGAGCAATGTACGCGCAGCAGGTAGCGATGAAAATATAAGATTAACTCCTGCGAGAAGGATGAATTTAGAGGAATATCTTTCTTATATACAAGATGATGAGTTATTAGAAATTACACCTGCTAACATAAGAATTAGAAAAAAAGAACTTATAGCGAGTAAGAGAAAGAGAAAATAGACATGAGGCAGTAGTGAAAACTGCCAGTGATAGAAAGGAAAAGAGTAGCTATTGTTTTGCAACTTTGTCTTTGCTGTAATTTTTTCTCGCATTACTTCATATTGAGGAAGAAATGTAAAAAAGCTTAAAAATTCAATTTCATTAAGCTTTTGACGTTCTTTTGTGAGTGATTTTTATATGAGAGTATGAAGCGAGAAGTTATCTCACTCAGATACTCTAAGAAAAGATGTGAGTACTCCTTTGTTCTTTGTGAGAAACATAAGAATATTGCTGCTTTTTCACATATCCTTTTCCAATAATAAGAGAGTATACTAAAGCGTTTAGTATTATTTTTCTTATTTGTTTATGAGTAATTTTTCTATACTTTCTGTGTTACGTTTTATTAAATTCAACACTTCATTCAATATAGTATCGCTTACTATATTAATATCTTCAGCGCTATTCAGTAGTACGATATTTCTTTTACCCTTATTCTCTTCATATATTTTTAAGAATGCAGCTCTGACCTTTGAGTGAAATTCGTAAGTTTGCATATCGTATACGCTATTATGAGATGTACTTAATGCAATTCTCTCCATAGCAACTTTAGGTTCTAGATCTAATATTATTGTCAAATCCGGTATCAGATTTTCCGTAGAGTACTCTATCATCTTTGAGATAATATCTGAATCTCCATCCTTGACGGTAATCTGATAAGCGACGGAAGAATCGATATAGCGATCACATAGTACTACCTTTTCATTTTTTAGATGCTCTCGTATTACTTTTACATTCTCTCTTCTTGATGCACTCAGTAAGAACATTTCAGTGATTGGATCTGATACCATTTCACTCAACATGACTCTTCTGATTGCTTCTCCAATCTTCGTTCCTCCCGGTTCTTTTGTGTTGTATGTGCTGAAATTACGTTCTTTTAACTTTTCGGAAAGTAGTTGTAATTGCGTAGATTTTCCTACTGCTTCTCCTCCTTCGATAGTAATAAAGTAACTCATGCACGATATAAATACTGATATCTCTCCATAACGTATTTCTGAATATGCATCCCTATATAGATGCCGTAGGCTATAACGTATAACATTGCTGTATGTTATACAAGTTTTCCTTGAGCTTGGTAAGCAATAATTGTTTGATGATCCTTACAGTTCTCTTAAATTGTTTTTTCTTTAATGTGAGAGAATATCCTGTTCAGATTTGAGATTTTGTCATACTTATAAGTTTTATACTACTCTAAAAAAAGTTGTTGTTTCCGATACTAGTAAAATGTACAACTGATAATATTGATCAAAACATAGCTATATATGTTACAAAATAAGAAGATTTCGAAATTTGCAAATGGTGCGGCTTTATTGACCGATGTACATACTGATGTGCATAGCGTTGCTTTCTATATACTGTTTAAAGTTGGTTCAAATAGTGAGTCTACAGAAATTTCCGGGATATCGCACTTTGTTGAACATATGCTTTTTAAAGGTACGACAAAAAGAAATGCAAAAGAAATAGCAGAAGCTTGTGAAAGAATAGGCGCTTCGATCAATGCATATACATCGCGTGAAGTGACGGTATATCACGGTAAAGTATTAAAAGAGCATTTTTACACGCTAATGGAAGTATTTGCAGATATGTGTAGAGATTCTCTTTTTAGTAACGAAGAGATGGAAAGAGAAAGAAATGTCATTAAAGAAGAATTAAAAGAGTATGCTGATGATCCTAGCAGCATAGTAGCTGAAGAGTTAGAAGCTATATGCTATAAAGGCACAAGCGCAGGAATGAAAGTCGGAGGTACAATAGAATCTGTCGATGGTATAGACAGAGAAGCGATGCTTTCTTTCTACAAGCAGCATTACATCAGTTCTCAAATGATTATAGGTATATCCGGTAACTTCGATGAGAAAAAAGCAATAGAAAATGTCAGTAAACTCTTTTGCGATAACACTTCATGTAGTACGGAGCAGCTGCACTCTATTAAGAAAAATGCCATTTCATCACCTGAGTTATATGTTGCGCCACAGTTTCATGGTGGAACATCGTCTATTGTGAAAGATGTGGAGCAGGTGCATGTTGGCTTAGCACTACCTGCGGTATCATATTCGTGTGATAACTATTACACTCAAAAGATCGCTAATATCATCCTCGGAGGAGGGATGTCCTCTAGATTGTTTCATAGTATTAGAGAAAGGCTAGGCTTAGCTTATGCGGTATACTCATCGATACATTCTTACGCACGATATGGCTATCTCACGATCAATAGTGTAACAAGTCCTGAAAATACAAAGCGGCTTATAGAGCAATCTGTGTTTGAAATGAAAAAGATGATGGAAGATGTAACGAAAGAAGAAATAGAGAAGGGGAAAAATAGAATACTATCTTCTATTATCATATCGTCAGAAAGTTCTTCCGCGAGAGCTGCACACATGGTAACGGAGTATGCTATGTTTCAAGGTATTATAGAAATAGAAGAGGTAATAGCAAAGGTGAAGGATATTTCTGTGGATGAGATAAAAGCAGAAATAAGCACCTTAGTGAATAGCATAAGTACTGGATATGCACTTTCTGTTGTAGGTAATGTTTCTTCATTAGAGGGTAAGCTACTCGATATTATATAAGTAATTCGAAGTGTTTCTACTTTCGAAGAGAAGAGATAGCTACATAAATTCCTTTAATTTTCTGTATAGCGTCACTCTGTCTACCTTTGTGCATTCTGCTACTTTTGATAAGCTATTTGGATGTATATTGAGATGATGTTGAAAGTAGAGCTTTTCGAAATTTTTCTTAGCCTCTTTATAGTTTTGCTTTAGAATCACTGATAAGAATGTATCCTCCGGCATTTTTAATGTACTGTTTGAGGATAGTGCGATTATTATCTCCTCTATTTTATGACGCAATTCTCTAATATTACACCGCCAGTTACGATCTTGCATTTCCAATAGCAGTCCTTTGTATTGAGAGAAGTCAAAATTAGCATTATACTGATCGGAAAAATAGTGCCAAAAATATTCTATGAGTGAAGGGATGTCTCCTTTTCTTGCCGAAAGTGGCGGTATGTGAATGGTAAACGTAGCAAGCCTTGCGTATAGATCAGGAAGCATATTATTGCGACATTCTTCCTCTGTACTTCTAGAGTTACCTATCAATTTAATATCACCCTGCATTTCAATAGCGGCATCTCTAGCATATTGAGCGTTGATAATGTTCAGTATCTTTTTCTGATATTCTAGCGGCATTTTATCTATCTCTTCTATGATTAAAGTGCCACCAACGGCTTTTTGCCACGTCTCATAAAGAGCTTTTTCCGTATTACTTTCAGATTTTAATATTTTCAAATGATATAACTTATGCAATTCGCAATCCGATAGTATGTGTATTAACTGAGAGACTAATGTCTTTCCCGTACCGATAGCACCGGTAATCATGAATCTTCCGTCAGAATTTGCGTGCTTATTTATCAGTTTTTTTATTTTGACGATTTCTTTACTATTACCTATAAAAGAGTTTTCCGCTTCTCTCTTCTTCAGAAGTATATTTGCTTTTGTCAATTCTGAACTTTCGAGTGCTCTTCGTACAGTTAGTAATAGTTTCTCTCGGCGAAATGGTTTTTCTAAAAAATCGTATGCGCCAAATTTCATTGCTAATGCAGAGATCTCAGGAGAGGCATGTCCACTTATCATAATTACTGGCACAAGAGGCACCATTTTCTTTATCCGTTTCAGTGCTACAATACCGTCTTCTTCATCAGATTCCATCCATATATCTAGCAATGCAAGCTTTACTGTGCCGCTTTCTACTATCTCAAGAGCTTCAACACTTGTTGCGCACTTTAACACTTTATAACCAGCACTTTCCAAGATACCGCTTATCAGTTCTCTTATATCGTAGTCGTCATCCGCGACAAGTATACTATCGTGTTTATGATTCATACATTTTCCGCTTTTTTAGAAACGGACACTAAAGCAGGCTTAATCAAGAGATCTTTGCACATGTATCCTGCTCTCATTACTTCTAAGATCGAATTAGGCGCATATGCGTCGTCCTCAAGTGTGCTAATTGCTTGATGCTTATGATAATCGTATAAATCGCCTTTTTGAGGGAAAATACGTTCTATGCCATGCTTCCTCAGAGTATCCTCAAATATCTTAATATTCATCTTAATGCCATCCGCAACGAGGCGTATTGTGTCCTCTCCGCCATCTGCATGTTCCCTAGCTCTGTAGAAGTTTTCAAAAACTTCACTCATATCACCGATAAACTTCGATATAAAATCGTTTCCTGCCTTTTCTAGCTCAATTTTATGTCGCTTTCTTAGATTTTCTGTTTCCGCTAAAGATAAAGAAAATCCTTCTTTTAAGCTACTTATTTGCTCCTCTAGGGATTTATTCTTTTCAGTTACCGTTTCAAGTTGAGTTTTGAAGGCGCTTAATTCATCCTGCACTTCATCTCCCTCAATTTCCGCTTCGAGTTGCTTTCTCAAGTTTCTTAGATTCTTTAAAGCTTTACCTTTTTCTGTAGTAGCTTCTAGTTTTTCGATGAGAAGTGCTAGTTCGGCGCGTAATTCACTGATAATTTCCTCTTTCTCGTTTGAAATAGCATCATCATTTTCCTCCACCTTGGAGTGTTGTTCTTTTTCTTTCTCAGACATACCATTACTATTATACTACTATATACAATTTGATATATATGCGTAGTGCGCCGCCTTTTCAATATCTTTCACGTTTCCTGCATGCCGTGTGAGATAGAGTATAATTAGTCAAATCTTCTAAAGTTTAATTTATCTTAATTCATTTACAGCACAAGTAAATTATAATACAGATTACAACGAACCATACTCCGCCGTTTCCTATTTGGCTTTGCGCTACCTGCAGTTCCGATTTTAAGCTGCTTATTTCCGATTTTAAGCTGCTTATTTCCGATTCTAAGTTATATGTTTTCGATTTTAAGCTGCTTATTTCCGATTCTAAGTCATCTATTTTCGATTTTAATTTATATGTTTTCGATTCCAAGTCATCTATTTCCGATTTTAATTTACTTATTTCCGATTTTAATTCATATGTGTCCCATTCTGACATTTTGCCATCACTAAAATTCAATTAAGCCCGATTCGATACATACGCATAGTTCACCACTTTTTCAATGTCCTTCACATTTCCTACAACTAATATCACTTGATCTAACTCCTCTTTGCTAACAGCTTTTCCTAATATATAAGCAACTCTGTTATGCACCATTACAGAATACCGTCCAGATTCGACATTTTTCTCTAACATCAGCTTCAGTGTGATATTTTTTTCCAGAAGTGCATCTTGCATGCCATTCTTCTCGTTTAGCTGAATGCTATCTATCGATATATCTGCAAATACTTTTGTAGCTCTAGTAGTCTTACGCAATTTGCTTATTAGTATGTCTCTCGCATATTCAGTATCGATACTACCAGCGACTACGACTTCTCCTCCGAATGCATTATAACGCAAATCGCAGTACCTACCATTGCAAGTTTTATTGATTACGCCACGTACTTCCATTGTAAGTATTTTATCATCTACTTGAGTGCCGAGTGTTCTTTTTTCTGTTGCTGAATAAATACCTACTCCAGCGATTGTACCTACGAATACCGAACAACATCCGATAAAGCTGAATGCGCAGATAGAAAATAAAGATAATACAAAAATATAGCGCATCATGACGTTAGCCTTGAATTAGAGTGATACGTATGTCATCATACATCGGATCGTTGCTCATTCAAATAGTATATTGTGATGAAAAAGAAGGTTGATACAAAAAAGAAAGTCACGAAAGTGCAGGGGAAAGCTCCTGCACCTACTGCTAAAAAGGGAGAATCTCAGAAAGTGAAGTACGCGAGTTCTATTCATCCAAGCTATAAAGTAGTGGAAGTGAAAGATGTTGATGGTACGAAATTTCAAATACGTTCTACATACAAGCATTCTGAAATGACATTGAGTATTTCCGCTAAAAATCATCAAGCATGGACTTCTGAACGTTCAGTTGATGCGACTGTAGATCAGGTAAAAGAATTTCAAAGAAAGTTCGGTACTTTCAGCGTACTGAAAGATTAGTACTGATTAATACTTCATAATTAGAAAAAATGTCTGATAAGTTAGAGGTGAAGTTTTTAAAATTGCCTCATTTTCAAGATTTACCTCTTCCGCAATATGCTACCATAGGTAGTGCAGGGATGGATCTTTATGCAGCTGTGGAAAATGATGTCGTGATCGGTACCATGACGAGAAAACTGATAAGTACCGGAATAGCGATAGAATTACCCGTTGGTTATGAAGCGCAAATTAGAAGCAGATCGGGATTGTCAATGAAGTATGGCGTGACAGTTCTGAATTCTCCAGGTACGATAGACTCAGATTATAGAGGCGAAATAGGAATCGTATTGATGAATTTTAGTACAGAAGATTTTATCGTTACTAGAGGGATGAGAATTGCACAAATGGTAATTGCAAACGTAGTTACGTGCAGACCTGTTGCAGCTGTATCACTTTCTGATACTGATAGAGCGGATGGTGGCTTTGGTTCTACAGGGTATAAATCTCAGTAATAAAATTCAGACGTATTGACAATTTAGTATGTAAATGTACTATGGTGTAAACAAGTTTATAAGTGTGTTATATGGAGAAAAGCTTTTTTGCCAAACCTTCTTATGTGAAGAAAGATTGGATTTTGATAGATGCGGAAGGTGCTGTGCTTGGACGTCTCGCTTCCAGGATTGCATTGATATTGCGCGGTAAAAATAAACCTTATTATACTCCTAATATAGATTGCGGAGATAATGTCGTGGTAATTAATGCAGATAAAATTAAGGTGACTGGAAAGAAGCTTGAGCAGGAGGAGTTTTTTTGGCATACAAATCATCCAGGTGGTATCAAAAGCATCAAATGGAGTAAGATAATGTCTGGCGATTTTCAGCATCGTTTGCTTTATAGAGCTGTGAAGAGGATGATGCCTAAAGAAAGTCCTCTAGCTGATGCGCAGATGAAGAAACTTAAGGTATATAGCGGCAATTCTCATAAGCATGAAGCACAAGTAAAAGACGTAATGTCTAGAGAGAATATATTAAAAGAATATTCTAATAAAACTAATTCATAATATTTTGTTTCTTATAGATGAAAAATACTGGTACTACTGCCTCTGTTTCTACAGTTGCTGGAAAATCGTCTGATACGATGAGTCTTGGCGTAAAGGTAAAAAAGAAAAAGCAGAAGTTTTTTTCCGCTTCTCAAAATCGCTTATATGGCACAGGTAGAAGAAAGTCGTCAGTAGCTAGGGTATGGATAGCAGAGGGTACAGGAAGATTCTTGGTCAATCGCAGATCTTTGAGTGACTACTTTTCAGCATCAGATTATGTGATGCCTAGTATTGTGAAGCCATTCGCTGCATTAGGTGTCGCAGCTGAGAAATATGATGTCTTTTGCACTGTAAAAGGTGGCGGTACTACTGGACAGTCACAGGCGATCATGCATGGTATTAGTAGAGCTCTTGTATGTGGTGATAATGAAGCTAATGAAATAAGAAAAGCTTTAAAAGTATTTAAGCTTCTTACTAGAGATAGTAGAGAGGTGGAACGTAAGAAATATGGACTTCGCGGTGCGAGAAAAAGTACACAGTTCTCGAAACGCTAGTTGCTTACTTTCTTATTTTGCTGAAGAGATGAGGAGAAAAGGAGAGGAGATGATGGGGAACATGTAATTCTCTTTTTTTTCTGAACTTTCGATGTCTCAAAATAACTCACCACGCAAGCAGGGAGGGCTGTTTCCGAAATCAGAAATAGTGCTAGAATTGGAGCTAAAATTGTAATATGAAGGAGAATTGACATTGAATCAGGTAGCTATTTTCTATGAAAGTTTGAATGTTATTTTATCGGAAAATGGACTAGCTGACTGCGAACTTAGAATAAAAGAAGGTAGCCTTATAACTAAAATAACGGCTTTTTTGACGGAGTTTCTTCGTACTAAGGCAAATGATATTGCATTTGATATGATATGTGATTGGTTTATAAAGCCAAGTACAACAACTAGTAAGCTAGCGATCATTGCGTTTCTTCACGTATCCAGTGCCACTCTTCGTTATTTCACCGTACGTGTAGGTGAGAATAGTAAAGTAATTTATGATAAAAGTAATATTAAGCAACGCCGAAAAGAACTACAAGCTTCGTATGAACAGGACAAAAAAAGGGAAAAATCAGAAGAAAAAGTGCAGTCGCTGCAGATGCAATTTATGTCACGACATGAGAGTATAAAGAGAATGACTCATGCAGAAAAAGATGCGATAGAGAAGAAAGAAGTAAAATTCACAGCGAAGTTCGATGATCCTAGGTATGAAGGTATTAAATATGAGATACAAGTGATTATACCTGTGGAATTATGGGATGACGTGAAAATTGAGAAAGGTAAATATTACTCTTTTACAGCGCATGGTATACTGTATCGTGGAAGAAAAAGGTATGAGAAGTTGAAAGTAGAGGAGATTGTGAATAAGGTAAGTATTCGAAAAGAGAAGAATCTATCATTGAATTATTGAAGAGAGTGAGTAGTATGTGATATAAATGCGAAAGAGTAAGAGAGCAATTATTAAGGAGAAAAATAACAGATTTTATGATGACATGGAGAAAGAAAATAGAAGAAGTATTAAGAAGATTTGAAGAATTATTTATAGATGGAGAACTAAATGAAGAGAAGGTAATAAGCCTTATATGTCCTGACGGCAGAAGCACAAATCAAGGATTAACAGATGAAATAGTTGATAAATTATTTGAAGATGAAGAAATAAGAAGGCATTTTTTTACGATAAGAGAGAAATATAGCATATTTATAAAGCACATGACTTCAAGTTTTTTCTTGAAGCTGGAGAGATATATAATTCGTATACGAAACTTCAGAATGAAATCGGACTAGCAGAAAGAAATAGATATTTAAAACATTCGAGAGATGTTGTGCTAAACTTTCCATTTAAAGACTGTATCTTAGAAGGAGGGCAGTCGAAAGATGAAGCAGATTACGGCATTGGATTCAATAAAGATGGAGTATTAGAAGAAAAGCCTTCAAAGAGAAAAGAAGTGTTTTTCAATGAAGTCATAGCAAAGGATGATATTGATGTCTTGTTAAATCCGAAAGCGATTATGAATATGAAGAGCTATGGAGAAAGGGAAGGAGAGATTGATCATGAGAAAGATAATTTACTGATGAAAGGAAATAACTTGTTAGCACTGTACTCACTGCTACCAATATATAGAGGTAAGATAAAGCTGATTTATATAGACCCTCCGTATAATACGGGTAATGATAGCTTTCAGTATAATGATAACTTCAATCATTCGACATGGCTTACATTCATGAAGAATCGCCTCGAAGTTGCTAAAGAATTACTTAGAGATGATGGAAGTATTTACATAACTCTAGATTATAATGAAGTTCATTATGCTAAGATCTTAACAGATGAAATATTTGGTAGAGAAAATTTTCAAAGGGAAATCATTTGGAATTTAGGTAGTGTATCAGGATATAAAAGCACTGTAAAAGGATATGTACGTCAACATGAAACGATTCTGTTTTATAGTAAGAATAATAGTAAATATTTTTTCAACAAAAAGTTAGCA
This sequence comes from Candidatus Fokinia solitaria, assembly GCF_003072485.1. Taxonomy (NCBI): domain Bacteria; kingdom Pseudomonadati; phylum Pseudomonadota; class Alphaproteobacteria; order Rickettsiales; family Candidatus Midichloriaceae; genus Candidatus Fokinia; species Candidatus Fokinia solitaria. The sequence continues at coordinate 451,847 of NZ_CP025989.1, read as the reverse complement.
TATACTGAATATACTGAGAATTATATTCAAAACTCTTTTAAGGAAGATGGTAATGGCAAATATAGATTTAGAAATGGTGAGAAGGTGTATTTATCAGAGTTAAAAGGGTTACCAATAGGCGATGTGTGGGATGTTTATTCTTTGCAGACAAGAACGCAGGCAAAAGAATTAGTGCAAGATTTTAAAGGGCAAGGACAAAAGCCGGAAGAATTGATAGAAAGGGTGATTCAAATATCGACGGAAGAAGGAGATATAGTGCTAGATTTTTTTGGAGGGAGTGGCACAACAGGAGCGGTAGCGCATAAGATGAAAAGAAGGTGGATTATGATAGAGCAAATGGATTACGTAGAAACAATAACGAAAGTGAGAATGGAAAAAGTGATTGAAGGAGAGCAAGGAGGCATTAGTAAGAATCAAAAATGGGAAGGAGGAGGAAGCTTTTGTTATTTTGAATTAGCGAAATGGAATGAAAAAGCAAAAGAGCAATTATTATCCTGTAATAGTCTAGAAGAGTTGAAAAAGCTATTTCATAAGCTTTATGAGAAGTACTTTTTTAAGTACAACTTCAATGCGAAACGCTTTTTTGAAGGACAAAATGGCGATGCGATTGTAGAAAGAGAGGAATTTAAAGAACTAAGTCTGAGTAAACAGAAGGAGATTTTTTGCAAGATGTTAGATTTGAATCAAATGTATATTTTAGCGAATGAAGTAGAAGATAAAGTATATGAACTGTCAGAAGAAGATATTATACTCACGAAAAATTTCTATAATAGATAATTATTTATGAGTTGTGTATCGCGAGATAGCTATTAGATTTTGCATTTTATAGAGTACAGAAGATATGAGCCTGGCTGCATTGCGATATTTTCCCCTTTTCATTTTATCAGCACTTTGATATGAGTAAGGAGAACTTTTCATATATGAGATACTTGCTTTAATCGAATGTTATGTCGTTGAGATTTTCACCATTCTTTATTACTTCTCCTATTGCTTCATTATAATACAGGCAAACTTCTGCTTTCTCATCTTCAGAAAGCTCTAGTAAGACGTATTTTATCCTGTTGTATTTATCATGAAGCGCCTCTTCATTGCATTGCTGAGTTATAGCAACTTCCTTTTTAAAAAGCTGCGATACTGCAAAGCTTTCTGTTAAGCTATTTTTCTTGCAGCTTAGTACTGGTAACTTTTCTGCTTCATTTGACATCGCTTCATATTGTGAAAGTGCTTTTGATATTTGCGATTCTAAGTATTGCGCTCGATTATCGTGAATTTTTACCAATGAGCACTCCGCTATATATTCTTTTCTTCCCTTTAGTGTTAAAGCATGTTCTTCATCATAAGCCTTTCTAATATTTCGGTTAATGACGTTATTACTGTTTGCATCATCGCTCATTTCTTTCTTATCCTTCATATTGCATTCGTTTTTTTGCCTTAATATTTCTATTCTCTTTAATTCATTCTCTATTTTCTTTTTGTCTTCTTTTAATTCAGATAAAATTGCTCTGTGATGTGCACTTTCTTCTACTTTGTGATGCAATTCTTTCTCTCTTACTTTTACTCTCTCGAGTTGCGTCTGTAACCTTTTTATTCTTTCTTCATTATCTTTTTTTAAAATCTTAAAGTGCTTCTCACATACTTGATTTATGACAAAATATTCTCTCCATTCGTTATTACACACGTTAATTTCAGCATATTTCGTGTTTTTTGTATCTGCAGCTTCGCTATCACCTTCTTTATAAAAGTAATTGATAAGAAAGTATGCTGCGCTTAATCCGATTATAGGTAATACGCCAAATTTGAAGCTTTGTACTAATATACTATCATGTTCTTGGATGATGTATTGCCTTTCTCCTATAGCATTCTTTGGAATATTAGCCATGCAATCAATCTTGTTAGTTTAAATATTTTAAGCAGCGAACTTTTTCAATATATAACTACTCAATAGAATACAATACACGATTCAAATGGATGCGCTACAGCTCTAAAGATAGCTACTACCTTTAAAAAAAGTTTCACTATTTAGTTTTATTGAAGCAAAAAATCAAAGTTTAAGCAATGATGCTTTCCGCCATGCTAACTATTGCACTTTTAGAGAATATTGTAAACTCATGTTTAATCAGATCGTACACGTTCAATCCCTTTACTGGTAGAACGTCAATATTGTGCATATTAGCTGAAGCGAGGCAAAGTGAAGTATGACATTCTTTATCCACCATAAGACACGAAATCTTAGATGTGCTTTTCTTATCATTTAACAAAGCAGAAATTCTTCCATATAACTCCTTTGTTTTAGATGATGGAAGAGAAAGATCGTTTACTACCAAAATCTTGCTTTCCTGTAATTTCATTGAAAGGGCAGAATGTAAGCCCATAGTACGCACTTTCTTATTTAACTTATACTCGTGACTACGTACCACAGGACCGAATGTAACTCCTCCGCCACGAAATTGAGGCGCGCTAGCTGCGCCATGACGGGCGCGTCCACCTCCTTTTTGCGCATGTATTTTGCGAGTAGATTTAGCTATTTCACTTCTACCTTTAACTTTATGAGTACCGAGTCTTCTCTTAGCAAGTTGCCAACATATGACACGATGTATGATATCTGGTCGTATTTCGACATCAAAGATGTTCGGAAGTTCTATTTCGGCACTAACCGAACTAGAATGAAAGTCTAAAACTTGATGTTTCATAAAAAGAAAGAACGTAAAATTTATTATCTCATAGTAGAATCTCTTAGCAGCACAGTCTTTCCCTTGCTACCAGGTACGCAGCCTTTAACCACGATAATAGAGACTTCTGCATCAATATCAAGCACTCTTAAATTTCTAGTAGTTACTCGATTTGTTCCCATATGTCCTGCCATTTTTTTTCCTTTGAATACTTTACCTGGATCTTGTCTTCCACCAGTTGAGCCGAGTGCTCTATGAGAGATAGAAGCACCATGAGAAGCATCTCCTCCTCTAAATCCGTGCCGCTTCATACCACCTGCGAAGCCTTTACCTATAGCATGACCAATAACATCTACACTCTGTCCTAGAGTGAAATGAGAAGCATCATATGATTGACCTTCACTAAAGTTATCAAGAGAGTTTAGCTTAAATTCTTTAATTATCGCATATAATTTTTTGCGACTCTTCTTTTCGTCACGATATCGTATACCAAGCACCGCAGCTTGATATCCGTTCTTCTCATTTGTTCTAAAGCCGATGAGAAGATTTTCCGGGATATGTATTACAGTTGCAGGTACAGCAATGTCATCAACAAAAACTTGAGTCATACCAAGTTTCGTGCCAATTAATCCAGGACGTTCATAACACAACATGCTTCCAGCTAAAATGCTAATACCACCAATAAACACATATTTTAATACGATAATTGAAGCTAAGAAGCAAGACTTATTTGTCCTAAATATAAGGCAATTAGAACTATGATGCCAAATATTGCATTTTGATGAAATAATTTCTCATATATTATCTTATCCGTATATTCAGAATGAGATTCGATTACCTTAATTTGCTCATACAAGCTATATAAGCCACCTCCAAGAAAAACGAAAAATGCTATATTATAGCCTAGATTTAAGCCAACGAATCCAAGTAAAATGCAAGTGATCTTATAGCAATACCATACTACTTCAGAGATACTTTTCTCAAATTTTACTGCAATTGAACGAAGACCGAGCGCTTTATCATCGTGTACATCTTGCAATGCATATATCGCATCATATCCAATCGTCCATAGTACTGCAGCTATATAAGAAGATGATTGGACTATGAGATTGTTATAATTTGATAGTGTAAATGTAACAAGTATGCCAGTATTAAATGCTATGCCAAGTACTACCTGCGCATAATTTGTTATTCTTTTCATATATGGATATATGCACATTAGTAAGCAAGAAATGCATATAATATATCTACATTTAAGTGGTAGTAAAAATATCAAAAAAAGTCCTATTGCACTCAATAGTAGCAGATACATGATGACATACTTCATCTCTATAGAATTTTTCGCTAGCGGTCTTTTTGCAGTTCTTTTCACGAAAGCATCGTATTTACGATCTATAATATCGTTAATAATGCAGCCTACGGTACGACTTAGTATCCCTCCAAGAGTGAGTATTGAAAAATAAAACCAAAAATCAGTTATAAATTTGCGCGTGATTACTAAGGTCCACCATATCGGTAGTAGCAATAAAAGAATTGGTATCGGCTTATTAAATCGCGATAAATGTGATAATTTGACGATTATATCATCACTCCGCTTCCGTTGCATGTTTTTCTAAAAATATCTGTTGAAGTAACGTTTTATAATGTGTATAAAGGGCACAAAACATTTTAGGGTAAAATATATATTTTTAGAATGCAACATGATGAATACGCTCTTTTTTCAGCTTTTGATATAGTGAAAAAAATTTCAGCTTTTGCAAAAGATAAAGAGTTCGAGATTGCATGGCTTAGATTAGCTAGAACGTCTCATATAAGATCTGCAACTTTTTTTTCTTTGTTAAATTTGTTCTCTTCTCCAGCATTGGCAATAGAGCATATAGGTACTCTTAAGAAACAAGGAAAGCTTAGCAATGACGTGTTAGTACCATCTGTTCATCAAATACAGAAAGAAATTAGAGAATGCCATGCACTTGGCGCAAGGATGATTTTTGCATATTCTGATGAGTATCCAGATTTACTCTTAAAGACTTATTCTCCACCTCCTGTACTTACTGTAAAGGGAGATGTTTCGCTTTTACGAAAGCATAAAGTAGCAATAGTAGGTGCTAGAAATGCTTCTATTGGTGGTGGTATTTTTGCTAAACGTATATCTGCAGAAATTTCAAAGAGCGGATTTGTGGTAGTATCTGGATTAGCTGATGGTATAGATAGAATGGCGCATGAAGGAGCGTTGGAAGGCGGTACAATTGGCGTAGTAGGAAGCGGTATTTCTCACATATACCCTAAAGCATGTGATTATTTGTATCGTCAGATGTATCGTACAGGGCTTGTAGTGAGTCAGTATCCAATATCGTCTCCGCCGTTAGCATCATATTTTCCGGAAAGAAATGCTATAATAGCAGGGTTATGTAGTTGTGTAGTGGTGATAGAAGCATCTCATAATTCAGGTACATTAGTAACTGCTAGAACTGCTTTAGAGGAGGGAAGGGAGGTACTTGCGGTGCCTGGCTTTCCTATGGATCCAAGATCTAAGGGGAGTAATAAGTTAATTAGAGATGGCGCAGTGCTAGTAGAAGATGCCGAAGATGTACTGAAGGAATTAGCAAAGCTTATAAAAATAGATAACATGAAGCTGCGAGACAGTAAGCAGCCTTCTCAGTCCATTGCACTAAGATTGCCGATGCATCATGGTAGAGTACGGCATATACCAAAGCATGAAGAAGAAGCAATACATCAATCTCTCACTGATGTGCTATCGTATTCATCATATACTACGGTAGAGGAGATACTTGCGCATACAAACTTCGAAGTAGATGCGCTAATGCTAGCTATAACTGAACTAGAGTTAAGTGGCGAGCTAGAGAGAAATAATAAAAATCATATAAGATTGATCTATAAAACTAAGGCTGCATAGGCATAATCATATGTATCGAACACTGATTATCAGCACCTCTGACTATAATAGCCGATTCTATATCGCGCATCAGTATCTCTACTTCATCCTCTTCTATCACGTTTAAGGTATCAAGCACATAACGAGAATTGAGTATGATAGTAAACTTTATCTCTCCATTAGTACGAGATTTGATATTTTTTACTCCGCTGCCTTTAGTATGTATTTGACTTTCAACAGAGATTTCAACATTATCTTCAGAAAATGAAACTTGGCAAGGCTTCATTTTATCATCTATAACAGAGGTTACGATGTCTATTGCTGCGATCATAGCCTTCCTTGATACCGTTACAATTTTATCGTACTTTTCCTTTAATATTTCACGATAAGAAGGAAATTCACTACTAATTAGCTTAGATACTATTACTACGTCCGGAGTGGAAAAAATTATCTTTCGTTCATGCATACTGATGTTGATTTTGTCTTTCCTTTCCATGTTTTCTGTAAGCTTCAGCAATTCCATTACTGTCTTTTTTGGCACTATTACTTCTTTTATTTCAAAAGCGCCTTCTTGTATTGGAATAGCTGCAGTTGCAAGCCTATGAGTATCTGTAGAAACTGCTAACAGGAAATTTTCTGTATGATCTACATTATAATCTTCTGCACTTTGTGCCGAGGAAGCACGGAGCAATTCAAAGCATTCGTATTTGCTTGGAATGGTGTCAGCTTTTACCGCTTGGAAGCAGATGCCATTGAGATGATAAGAGATTTCACTAGATGAGATCGCATATTTTGTACCTGAGAGCAAGTGATACAACTCTTCTGCTGTAACGTGCATCAAGAAATTGTGAGATGAGACTTGTTCTACACTACTAGGAGTTGCAAAATTCTTAATATGATACTCTTCGATATCAAGAGGAGGAAATTTATCTTCTTCTGAGCAACCTAACTTAAATTGAGAATCATCGGTCTTCACTATGAGTAATCCGCTTTCGACGTTTGAAAGATCGAGATCTATATATCGATCTTGCATTTTTCGTAGAATTTCATAGAAAACGGACACAGGAGTGGTAAAAGCGATCTTCTTTTGTGTAGTATCGAACGCTTCTACATCGATGGTGGAAGATACAACAATATCCATGTCAGTACATACAAATCGCATCACTCCAGAAGAGTAAATGATAATTTTGACATGAGATAATATAGGATTGATGTTACGTCGCTCTACTATTGATTGTACAATAGAGAGTGCTGAAACTACTTTTCCTCTTTCTATTTGCAAAACTGGATTCATGCTAACATGAAAAATGATTTTTTAACAATTTCTCTTAGTTACGAATTAGAAGTGTTGATATACTTCTTCATTCCATCAACATTTGGTACCATCGCTGCTTCTCCCTTCTTCCAATTTATAGGACATACTTCGCCGTATTGTTTATTATGCTCTATTGCATCGAGCACTCTTAGTAATTCATTAGTATTTCTTCCTATCGCTAATTCGTTAACAGTTTGATGTTTGATAATACCATCTTCTCCTATGATGATAGCTGCACGCAGCGACACGCCAGAGTGATGTAAAACACCAAGAGCGACAGATAATTCTTTATTTATATCAGAAATCATAGCATGCCCCATTTCTCCGATGCCACCGTTCTCCTTACTAGTCGTGGCATAAGCTATATGACTATAGTGAGAATCAACACTTACTAAGAAGACCTTAGTTTTTCTTGATTCAAATTCACTTTTCATTTTATTAAGTGCTATTATCTCAGAAGGGCATACAAAGGTAAAATTTAAAGGATAGAAGAAAAATAACACTTTATATCCTGTGCACCAAGTCATGATGCTATGTAAAGTAGCATCACATATTGCGAATTTTCCCTCTTTTTGTACTGCTTCTGATGGATTACTATGCGTTCCTAAATATGAAGGGATTTTTGATAAATCAACCGCCGAATCGCCAGATACGATCTTTACCTTACAATCAGGGAAATCTCTAAATGAACAACCTACTATGGACATTCTAAAATACAATATTTAATTAACAGAATACTATCGAAAACGAAAAAGAACGCAAGTACTTGACAGTATTTTTGATGATATAAGAAAAATTCTTGTAGAGAAGTGAAGTGAATTATGTCACTACATTATCAGCGACATGCTATTTTCGACATAAGATTTTATATCATTGATGAAAAGAGCTGCATCTACGCCGTCTATAACCCTATGATCACAAGCGAGTGTTATCTCGATTGTTTGAGATGCTACGATATTTCCTTCGCTGCTTACAGTAGGTTTATGAATTGCACCTCCTATAGCAAGAATAGAAACATGTGGAGGATTAATAATCGGTAAAAAGCTTCTAATGCCATACATGCCAAGATTTGAAATTGTAATGCATCCACCAGAAATTTCGCTATGTCGTAAAGAACGGGAACGCGCTTTCTGCGCTAATTCAAGTACTTCTGTGGAAATATGCAGTAAAGACTTTTGCGCAGAATTTTTGACAACTGGAGTAAATAATCCATCCTCTACAGAAATTGCAATTGCAATATCTGCGAAGTCATGCTGAAGCCATTTTTCTTCTTCAAAAGAGGAGCGAAATTTATGATGTTTTTGTAATGATAGAGCGGTAGCTTTTACGAAAAAATCGTTGATGGAGATTTTTTTATCCAAATTCGCTTTTTTCATACTGTCATTTAGCGACTTTCTAATCGATAGCAGATTATCAATATTGCACTCAACAGAAATGTAGAAATGAGGTATATTCTTTTTAGAAAAGCTTAATCGTTCCGCTATTGCAGCGCGCATCTTTGTGAATGAAAGCGTAGTATTAGGAGTGCTACTATCGCTTGCAGTAACTGCAATTACTTCTTCAACATCTCTTTTTACTATTCTAGAGTACGGGCCACTTCCTTTTATATGCTTGATATCCACTTTATGATCCATTGCCAATTTTCTAGCTATTGGAGATATAAATATTCTTTCTTCTTGAGAAGTGGAAGGGGCAGCTATATCGATACTCTTATTTTTATCTACTTTCTTATCCTCTTCACTTTTAGGAGGCGTAGTATGTGTTTGTAGAGCAGTAGCATTTAATATCGCTTCTATATCCGCTTCTGATTCGCCTTCTTCCAAGATAATAGCAATTAACTCCTTTACCTTGACGTTAGAAGTACCTTCTGAAACTAAAATTTTCCCTAAAACACCAGAATCTGCTGATTCAAATTCCATTATTGCTTTATCCGTTTCTATCTCAGCAATGACATCTCCGGATGCTATGACGTCGCCTTCTTTTTTTAGCCACTTTATCAAATTTCCTTCTTTCATTGTAGGGGAAAGAGCTGGCATCAACAACTTAATAGACATTTCTAAGTGAACTGAATAGTGATATCTGAAGAGGATTATTATAGGAATAGCTTAAAAGATAAAGCTGTTTTTGTGTTCTTCCAATATCATTTTTAACAGTGCTTTATCTGTCTTATTTTCAGTTTCAAATAGTTGTTGTAGTATTTCGTATGCTTCTTCGCTATTTCCTAGATCTTTTATCACGTTTCGTACTATGTGAATGTACTTTTTATGCGCAACGATAATTACTGTGTCAAATTCCCAAATTACACTATTATCTTGTGCCATTAGCAGCATTGGCTTTTCAATGAACAGTATATTACCATCCGATAACGTTATATTCTCGGAAATATTGTGCGCTAAGAAATCATGCAACAAATCTTCAAACGAATACATTGTAAATACTCGTTTCTCTGTCAATGACTGAGGCTTTTCATGACTTTCTATTTCCGCCTTTGCATATTTCGCTTTCAGTTCTTTTATTATAATTTTAGCGCTATCTTGGCATTCATATGTTATGTTTTGCGAATCACTTTTTGATTCAAAAGTTGCATGATGTTGATGTAAAAACGCTTGAAAAGAGTGTACAGGTTCTCTTTCTTGAGAAGCAATGTTGTTTTGCGCGATATTTAGATGAGGCAATTGCGCATTCTCGATGTCCATCTTAGAGGTATGATATACTTCATTCCAATTTACGGATTCTGAGTAATCTTCAGGCGTACATACGATTGCATTATCCGAGTATCTTAGAATAGATTGTGAGAAGTCATTATATTTTGGATATGATGATAGTACTTTTTGAATGCTAGCGTCGGTAGAAATTTCTTTTATTATGAATGAACGTTCTGTCTTAATATCATCGTTCGTAAATAATTTCTTTGTTTCTTGAAAACAATCACTCATATGAAGTTGAAAGCAATCGCATAGCACTTTTAGCGAGGAGTAGTATACTCCAATTTCTGAAAGATACGTGTGATTGTTTTTACCACCTTTAATCGCTGTTCTCGTAGGCGATTCACTGTAACTTTTTATAGAGTTTTTGATTTTTGCTATAGTTTTTTTAGAATACGGTGTTTCCGGAAATGATTTAATATCATGTAATGTGTTATTAGGTATTATTTTATCTCCTTTGATCTCTATATATGAGGTATTTTCATCAAAATAATTTGTCGGTGCAGCAAAACATAATACCTTACTAAGGTGCATATTATTACTTTTTGCTTTTGCGATACATTTTGTTATAGCATGCGTATGAAAAAGATCGAAATTGATCGTTTTGATATGAGATAACATTGTGCAAATTACTTGATGATTAGCCGTCATTGCAGCAACTGAAAGAAGATACTGTATAGCAAGCATCAGTGATACTGCACTACCATATATCGAATCTTCGCATAGCAGTATTGCCTTTCGCACGCCAATTTCATGCAATTGAGAGATTACTGTATTCTTATATGCAAGATTTGTGCATATCAGCATCGGTTGAGTAAATTTATCATAAAAACGCAAATTCAATATGGTATTTTGAAATAAGCTAAGCGCCGTGATATAGGATTGCGAAAACTGCCTCTCAGATGAAACGTAAGCATCATTGGATAAATAATCCTTATGATCGCATAGTATAATGTTTGTACTAGACATCTTTCATACTCCTTTTGAGGTTGAATTTATAAAAAGTATGCTTACTGCACATTAATGTTTTTAATTTATGCAGTATGCTACATATCTGTTTCGTTCACTACAAGGAGAAAAGTATATTGTAGACGCTAAATTTAGGTGGTTACTAAAATGATGTTAATAAATCTAAAGTATTGCCGTTTATTTTGATACTACTTCTTTCTTTATAAGCTGTAGTGTTTTCATGAATGTCATAAAATCGTTATTTGTTTTCCCTGAAAAAGTCATGCCATTTTTTTTATCATAAACGAGATGAATGCTGGATTCGTCTCCCTTTATGTCTTGTGATATAAATTCTATGAGACGCACGATAGCTATCTGTAGTTCATACTCTGATATTTCAGCTGCACTTTTATTGTACTTCTCAAAGAAACTTTGATAAAATTGCCGTACTAAGTCTGTAATTGTAGTACTGATGCCTTTATAGTTCTGAAGCTGAATAACAATATTTTGTGACTTCACGTATGACATATCTGTATCAGCATTAGAGTCTTGAAAAGCGCTAAAAGTATAAAAAGATATATCGCCACTTGCTTTTATAGAGTATGTACCGCTTTTTAGGAGGAACTTTTCTATCTTATATGCATTCTCTTCTTTTTCTTCATGATTTATGAGACGAGCATTTAGTGAGTATATTTCGTTGTTTGAGTTAATGTGGTTTTCATTTGTATTTTCGAAATGTATTTTGATGTCTATTAAGCGCTCATTCGTAGGATTTCCTATTATATTGACATAACACTCCCTTAGAAAGATCTTTTCTTGATTATCTATGTACAGTTTTGCATTACTTAACATTGACTGAAATGAAAAGTATTCAGCTACGTCCTTAGTATTCTTATTCGCAGGTATAGATAATTTAAATTGATTGTAATCTCGTAAGATAATGTGAGATTTTAAAGGTATTTTATAATCTGTAGACTGATATATGTTCGCCTTTACCTCACCTAAAAGTTCTACATCCGTAGAGACACTATTACTTGTTACTTTTATTTTATCAAAGAGTACTTCAGCTTTAAAAATTGGCAGTGCTCCTACTATTGTAACATTGTTTAAAATGAGGGAACTACTTTCTTGTGTAATGGAAGCGCAGTCGAGAATAAAGCCATGAGAAGCAAATTTCTCTTTCAGAAGATCTTCAAAGCGATTTTGATTGATATCTTTTTGTTGAGAAAAATAAAGAAAAGCTACTATTATTGCGATACAAGATATGAATACTGGTATTAAAATGTACGTTTTCTTCATAAATAAGAGTGATATTTAAACATCTTTATTATTATTGAACTTTTTCTTCATTAAAAGAGTTTTTCTTTTAGCTTCAATCTTTCTTATATCTTGAATATTTTTATGATGACCGGATAAGAAAATCTTTGGTACTTCTAAGTCACGCCAAATACGAGGCTTAGTATATTGAGGATATTCTAGAAGAGCGCCTAATTCTTGATCGAAAAGTGAAAATGACTCTTCATTCAGAGGATTAAGATTATCGCCTTTTGTGATGAAGGTATCGCTTAATAACCTCACACACGCATTGATAATTACTAGAATTGGAATATCTCCAGAAGAGAGAATGTAATCTCCTATGCTTACTTCTTTGATATTGTAATATTGCAAAACTCTTTCATCTATTCCTTCAAATTTGCCTGATATTAGTTGTATGCCTTGCTTTTGCGAAAAGTCTAAAGCCATTTTTTGATCAAACTTTATGCCTCTTGGAGAGGCGTATAATATTGGCTTATTTGGATTATCAGTTTCAAAAAAATCATCTATTGCATCTCCAAGAACATCCGCTCTTATTAACATTCCGTTTCCTCCGCCATATATTGTGTCATCCGCTTTTTTATGTTTTAGTTTAGAGTAGTCTCTTATATTTTTTACCTCTAAATTCCACCACTTACTTAATCCTCTTCCGATTACTGAATGCGCTAATGGTCCCGGAAAAGCTTCAGGATTAAGAGTTAAGATCTTTGTGCGCCACATTCTCACTTTCAAATTCTATCCATTCTTTACAACACATGGTCGCTACTTCTCTAAGTACTTTCATGTAAGAAGTTCTTTGCACGATGGTAATCATTTTTCTCGCTTCTAGTAAGTTAAAAAGATGAGCTGCACTAAGAAAGCAATCATAAGCTTGCATAACGAGGTTGATATTTTTCTCACGCGCTATCACCAATAGCCTCTTACATTCTGCAATGTTATCTTGAAAATGATTTAAAAGCATTTCCGTATTAGCATACTCAAAGTTAAAATGTGAATACGTTTCTTCCTGTTTTTTAAAAAGTTCACCGTATGTGATGCCAGATGGAGACCAGATTATATCCCAAAAACTGTCAACATTCTGTACGTGCATCGCTAATCTCTCAAGACCATATGTTATCTCGCATGGTACTGGATTGCATTTTAAGCCTCCAATTTGTTGCATGTAAGTAAATTGTAAAATTTCCGTTCCGTTCAATTGCAATTCCCATCCTAATCCTGATGCGCCTAAGGTAGGATTTTGCCAATCATCTTCTATAAAGCATATGTTATTACTTTCTACTTTCAGTCCTATATTACGGAGACTTTGCAAGCATAGTGCTTGTATGTTATCCGGAGAAGGTTTCATTATTACTTGTAATTGATAATAGAATTGCGTTCTATTTGGTGTAATAGCATATCTACCATCAGTAGGGCGGGTACTAGGCTGTACATATACAACGTTCCATGGATTTTTGGTAAGGCACATTAAAGCTGTAGCGGGGTGTGATGTACCAGCGCCGACTTTCATGTCATAGCCTTCCAATAGTATACAGCCTGATTCCATCCAAAATTCTATAAGTGCTAACTTGATATCTTGAAAAAACATCCTCGTACGAAAACATGAAAAAGATTTTATAACTTACGATACTCTACAATCTCCTCATATGCATGTATCACATCACCAACTGCAATATCATTATAATTTTCGAGACAAATACCGCACTCCACACCATTTAATACCTCTTTTGCATGTTCTGTGCCTTTTCTGAGAGATTTAATAGCGCCTTTATGTATAATGTTACCATTTCTTGTAATCCGAACTTTAGACGAAGATTTAATTACTCCAGAGAGAACTCTGCATCCCGCTATATTTATAGATTTTGCCGAAAACATTTGCCTAATTTCGGCTTCTCCAATGTCTTTTTCCGTAACTAGAGGCTTCATCATACCCGATACTTGTTCTTTTATGAAATCAAGTACTTGGTATATGGTATTATATGTACTAATTTCAATTCCAAGTGTTTTTGCCATTCCTTTTACCTCGCTACTACACTGAGTAGTATTGAAGCATATGATGCACGCATTACACGTAGAAGATAACGAGACGTCAGATTCTGTTGCCGCACCTACGCCGAGATGCATAATTCGTATATCTACTTCATCTGTTTGAATGCCACTTATTGCATGCTGTATAGCTTCAAGAGAGCCCTTTACGTCAGCTTTTAGTATTATCCTATATTCTTTATTTTTTGCTAACGTGTCGAAGGTAGCTCTATGCACTACAGTATCATCTACTACACTTTTCTGTGCAAGATTAGCAATTTCCTTAGCTAATTTTTCCGGCACGACATAGAACTTCTCCCCTACAGAGGAGCTATCATTCAGTCCTACTATACTTACCGGAGTAGAAGCTGTAGCTGCTGTGATACTTTCTCCAATGTCATTGTACATTAGTCTTATTTTGCCATGCTTTTGTCCAATATTGAGATAATCTCCAACTTTTAATACTCCGTTCAGTACTATAGCATTGATTATTGTTCCCATAGATTTGGTGACTTTCGCTTCAAGTACTGTACCTGAAGTAACATGACCATCAATTTCATGAACGTCTAGCATATCGCCATATGCTAATATAGTATCAAGCAAGATATCTAGTCCTTGCCCTGTTTTAGCAGAAATTGGAATAATAGGTACATCTCCTCCCATCTCTTCCGGGATGACATTTTCTTGAAGTAATCCATTTTTCACCAATGTTACATCCGCATTAGGACTATCCATCTTATTAGCTGCTACAATTATGTGAACATTTGATGCTTTAGCATGCCTTATAGCTTCTACTGTCTGTTGTTTTACTCCTTCATCCGCTGCTATTACAATAACTACGATATCAGTAAGGCTTGCACCTCGTGCACGCATCATAGTAAATGCTTCATGACCTGGAGTGTCCAAAAATGTTATCTTTTGTCCATTTTTGACAGTAACTTGATACGCGGCAACATGCTGTGTGATACCTCCATGTTCTTTTTTCGCTACCGCACTAGAGCGTAAAGTATCTAAAAGCGTTGTTTTCCCATGATCTATATGCCCCATTACCGTAACTATAGGAGGGCGTACTTTTTTATTACCAGAAGAATGACTAGCTAGATAATCATTCAGTATAGAAGCGGAAGTGCTAATTTTAGTATGTTTATGTCCAAATTCTTCAATAAGTAAAGCGGCAAGTTCGTAGTCTATAGTGTCATTTATAGTCTTTTTTTCTCCAAGCGAGATGAGTTTTTTCATCAAATCTGCTGCTTTTTCTGACATTCTAGAAGCTAATTCGCTTATTGTAATGGAGGTACCGATTTGAATTTCTCTAATTATTTTAGGCGCTGAAGTTTTATGTTTCTTCACTCTATCTTTTCTGAATTTCTTGGATGACACTATGTCACTCCAATCGGTCATTTCATCGATTTGTAATTTTGCAGCTTGAGAGGTATTTATCTTATGGATTTTAAAATTATCATGTACTCTTTTGACGTTACGTTTACGTTCCTCAGCTTCATTAAAAGTCTTATGCTTATTGACTTTGCTTTTTAGCGATTCTTTATGTAATTTTTGCGCTACAGGCTGTTGTTGCTGCGGCGCTGCTACTGCTGGAGTAGCTTCTTGCTGAGGTTTCTTATTGAGATTTTTAATCTTTTTCTCACCTTTGAGTATAGTAGCTAAAGAGACTTTTTTTATCGAATCTTCAGAAATCGTAAAAGGTGCACTATAATCGAGGCGAGGGCGGTGCCGCACTTGTTGTTTTGCAAGTGCTTTACTGTCAGTAGCGCTACTTTCAAGTGTGGTATTTGTATCAAGATCAGCTTCGAGAGCTTTTTCAATTTCGTCAGATTTTACAACTTTTTCAGCAATTGTATTTGAAGAAATCTTTCCTATTTTTCTAACTTTGTGAGAAGTTACTTCAGAAGTAGAAGATAGAGCTGCTTCATTTGCGGCTTTTAATCTCTCATGGTAAGGGATGTTACTGCTTTCTTCAGCATGTTCTACATGCGGAAGCTGCTCCACTACTGGTTCTTGTACATGTGCATCTGATGTATCTTCTTCAATGATTTTTCGAGCTATTTCAAAGGCATTCACCTTTAGCTTTCCTAAGCCAAGTATTTTCCTCGTACTGACCTCTTTTTTATCTTCTGACATCAGAATTTAAATATTAGAACGTTGAGAGGCATAACGATGTACGCAAAGTATACCGAGCAGACCCTCATCAAGCTTAGAGTAATATACAGATATTCACTGATAAATGCAACTCAATACCTTAGCATATTGCGAAAAAATCTAATATGAAAAGAAAGTTTTTCTTTAAACATATCGAAAACTTTTCCACCTCTTACCTCATCAATATCAACGCACGATGAGGCAAGAGCTGTAGTCAGCTTTTTTACAAAGGTGAGTTACAAATCCTTTTCAATTTACTCAGCTTTTTTACTACTTTCCTCTGTGGTATCAACTTTTGCATTTTCTGCAACTTCTAGAATAGGTTTTAAATTTTTCGAAGGATCTACAACAGAATTTCGAAGCTTTTTCACTTTTTCTCCTCTTTGCTTGTCATTACTAAAGTTTTCTCTCTTAGGATAGCTGCTTCTTCTACTATCACTAGTAGGATTTGCTAATCCTTCTAAAATAGCTTCTTTAGCCAATTTACAATAAAGTTCTATAGCTACTCTTGAATCATCATTACCTGGAATGATGTTATCTATACCTTCTGGATTAGCATTAGTGTCAACTATACTTATGATAGGAATCTTCATTCTCTTAGCTTCTTGTATCGCTGTCTTAGTTTCTATATTACCTATTACGAATAGCATGCTTGGCACGCCACCCATATGTCTTATACCAGCAAGCAATTTTAGCAAATTCTCATATTCTCTCTTTAAGATCAGCTTCTCTTTTTTCGTTAATGCACTGTTTTCACCTGATTCTAGCATTTTATCATATTTGTCCAGCTTTGATATCGAAGTAGAGAAAGTTTTCCAATTCGTTAATACTCCACCTGGCCATCTACCTTCCATGTAAAATTGCTTACATTCAATAGCATATTTCGATACGATACCAGCTGCTTGCTTTTTAGTAGAAGCGAACAGTATTTTACCTCCTTTACTTGCACAATCTCTTAGTATACGAAGTGCTTTTTCGAGATGTATCGCGGTAAGCTTCAAATTGATGATGTGCATTCCGCCTTGTATTCCATATATATATTTCTCCATTTTCGGATTCCATCTTCTTGGAGAATGTCCGTATTGCACATTTCCTTCTAACAAGGATTTAACGGTGAAAAGCCGTCCATAGAAAGCTTTACTGTCGTTCTGATTTTCTGTAGTCATTTTGCGTTTGGTTTTAAATTAGCATAAATAACAACGCACTCAGTACGCACCAACGCTATCTATGCAAGTTACAAAAAGAGGTTACGACCTCAATTTACAAGGTGAATGGTAGAAAATTCATTATTCTGATGTCAAGTAGGAATAACATCAGATATCATAATAATTCTATTTCAGGGTACTTTTCCGCTCTTTCTTCATAGTACGATGCTATCGTGCTACAATCACTTGGTATATCAAGGTATTTTGCGAATATACGCTCTTCAAAGCCTCCCTTTTTCTCTTTCTTTTCTTCTCTTTTTCTTTCTATCTCACTGCGCGATATCTTATAAAAAGAGGATATTGCATTTATCACCTCTAGTAGGTCTCCTATTTCTTCTATTAATTCTTCTTTATCTTTAAAATCTATCACTTCTTGTGCTTCTTCCATTAATTTAGCTTTTAAGCTATTTTCATATTCATCTTCCTCAAGTACTACGCATTCGAGCTTACAGCCGTGTTTTACGAGTTCGCTGTTAACATTAATTTTGCTACGAATCAGTTTATTCAATGCAAATCTTCTATATTTACTCATATTAATAATATATAAAATTCTGAAATATTTTCCTATATTATAGTAAATGACTCATCAAGTAAGTCTTCTATTGTATCATATTATCAACAAATTCTTTTACATCAAATTTTTGTATTGCACTCATGTTTTCTCCGCTACATATAGCCAGTACAGGTATTTTATATTTATCAACGACACTAATGATAGTGCCTCCTTTAGCTCTATTATCTAATTTTGTCACTATAAGTCCGCTAATTTTCACTATTTCATTGAAGGCAGACACTTGTGATAAGACATTCTGTCCGGAAGTGCCGTCTACTACTAAAATAACCTCTGAAGGCGCATTGACATGCAGCTTATTCATAATTTTTGCCATTTTCTCCAATTGACGCGCTAAATCAACGTTAGTCGGCAATCTACCGGCAGTATCAGCAATAAAAATATCGTAATCTTTATTTATTGCTTCTTCAAAGCCTTGATAGCACACCGATGAAGGATCGCAGTTACCAGAAGGTGCAAAAATATCTTGAGATGCTATTCCGACTTTTAACAACATCCTTTCTAGCTGTTCAGTTGCCGCAGCTCTAAATGTATCTGCAGCCGCAACTATAATCTTATACTCATTCAACTTTAGTAGATTACTGATTTTAGCTATTGTTGTAGATTTTCCACTGCCATTTACTCCGCAAATTAGTATAGAGTAGTGCTTTTCCTTCAATTTAATCTTATCAAATAGTGCTTTAGAAAGAGGGCTACTATGCTCTACGATATTCAAAATTTGCGTAATACTACTTTTCAATTCCTCTTTTACCGATTCAAATGTGTTACCTTTTATTTGTTGCGTAATACGAGGTACTAAATGCACGCTGATATCTGCCTCTATCAATACTCTCTCTAACTCTGAAAGTAGCATTTTACTTCTGATATCATCATTCTCATTAGAAAAGAGAGTCTTTAATGAGTTAGAGATTGAGAACTCTTTTAACTTGGAGTAGAACGATTTCAACACGAACGATGCAGTTTTCATTTAGCATATGGGACTATCAGATTTTTCTACAGCAATATTGCGAATTTCACAACTCGCATTACTTGTTCATCTTGGATGTTCTAAAGAAGAGAGGCAATTTAAACAAGAAGTATGGATAGATGTTTCTCTAGAATTTTCCACACTACCAAATGCATGTTTAGATGATAGGATATCATCCTGCGTATGCTATAAGTCATTATGCGATAAAATACTTTTATTTGCGGAAAAAGCTTCTTTCAATACAATAGAGAGACTCGCATATGCCATATACGAAATTATCACTGACTACATTATAAAATCTTCAGAAAATCCTTTTAAGCATGCAATAGAAGTGGATATACATAAGAAAAATACTCCTACTACAGCAATAAGAGAAGGCGCTTTTTTTAAGCTGAGAATTAACAATGATGTAAATGTGTTTGATACGCTGTAACTACCATGGAGATGACATTATTTCTTGCGCAGAATGCGGTAGAGCAGCACTCTATGACATATAATATCATAGATGGTGCACTGAGTAAGTACAGCAGAGTACTCGTTTCTTTCACCTCTCGTGAGGAAGAATTATTCTACGATGGTATGCTTTGGAGTCATAAAAAAATCTCTTTCATACCTCATGGAATGGCGCATGAGGAATTACCTACGCATCAACCTGTACTACTAGGCGATTCATTTAACAATATCCATAATAACCCTGAGCTTTTTATCGCTATGAGTAGAATGCGATTAAAAGAGTATGAACTGCTGAATACCAGTATATGGCGCACTTTACAGAGAATAGCACTCATAGTAAACATACAAGATATATCACTCGATCTTCATAATCCTATATATAAAGACAACTTGCTACGTAAATTGCATGATAGCAATGCATTTGATATAGATATTGAAAGCATCCTTCACTATATTACTTCTATTAATATCTCCCTTTATAAAGATCTGAAGTGGAGTAAAATACCAGTGATATAATACTCTTTATGCCGTTGCATGCTAGATAACGCTCTAAAAACAATGTTAGCTGCTGTGAGAAAAGCCGGCACTTATGTTAGCAGAGATTTCTACGAAGGAGAGAATAGGCCTCAATCAAAAGGAGTGGCAAGTTTTTTTACGAAGACAGATCTATACTCGGAAAACAATATTGTAAAAGAACTTTTTAGTGCAGGGTATAAGTATCATTTTTTGACAGAGGAAAATTCTGACATTGCATATACATGCAATATGCAAGCGCAGAATCAAAATTTGATTTGGGTACTAGATCCGTTGGATGGTACTACAAACTTTATAAATCATCATCCGCTTATAGGAATATCGCTAGCTCTAGCTAGAGGCAATGTAGAAAATGACAAAGCGATAATACGTGATGTAATTGTTGGTGTTATATACTTGCCGATTTTATCTGAAGCATATTTTAGCACATTAGAAGGTGCGTTTTTATCAGATAAAAACGGTAATAATGTAAAGCTGCATAACAAAATTGCTGGTAAGTTAGAAAAGACAGCTTTGGCGCACAGTATTTTTATGTTTTCCTTTCCGAAAGAAGATATGGATCACACTAGTGATAAAGCAGCGCAATTTAATGCTACTCTCGAAAAAATTAAAGCATTTCAGTGTTGTTTACGTATTAGCGGTTCGATAGTGTCAGATATGATATATTTATTGACGGGAAAGGCTGTTGCGGTAATGCACTACTCATGTAAAATATGGGACGTTGCAGCAGGATTTGCTATATTAAAGCAATCAAATTATAAATTCATCTCTCCACTTACTGGAGAATACTTAAGTGATCCCGAATCACTATGTACAAGTGGCTTTATAGCTGGAAATTCGTTTGTGATTAATTTGCTGCGTAGGGAGTTTTTTGCGAAAGCTTAAGGAAAAATTCTCTAAGAAAGAAGTTGGTATCGAGTTTAGATATTCAAAAGATATCAAAAAATCAACTATCATATTTCTGAAAAAATGATGAACACTTATAATTGAAAAGAAGTAGCTATCTCTAACTCATTTGAAAAATGAAAAGTGCGCTAACAATCTCAACGGAACTATTAGCGCTAAAATGTAAATGAGATCGTATCAAAAGGCGGAGAAATTATTACCGATTCAAATTTAATAATTCGTGATTAACCTTTCCAAAACAGAACTTCTTCTACTTGTTTTGCAATTTATTATCCTTGGCGCAAGGATTGTACGGCTTTTAAAATTAGAATATAACTCTCTGATAAAAGCAGTATCAGAATTTGAGATCATCACATTTACGCCTCGGTTACCAAGCATTACCGCAAAATCTCTAAGTTTTACTTGTTCTTGCTCATAAAATCCAATATCGGTGTATTTTACGAAAGAGTTGTTTTGCACTCTGTGATACGGTGGATCGAAGTAGACAAAATCGCCTTTTTTAGGGGTAATATACTCAAAATCTTGGCAGCTAACATCAGTCATTTGAAGTGCCTCGGCAACAGCGTATAAATTAGCACTATCGCAAATGCCGGGATTTTTATAATTTCCAGCAGGAGTATTAAATTTATTGCTCTTATTGACTCTATAAAGTCCATTATAGCACGTTTTCATAAGATATATAAATTTAGCTGAACGTTCTATCAAATCGTCTGATTGAGAGAAATGCTCTCTAATTTCGTAATAATATTTTGTCGTATGATTTAACGCGTGATACTGTAGCTTTTTGATAAGCGTTACAGTATCGGTTTTTATTGCATTATAACTGCCAATTAGAACTGAATTTAAATCTGAAAGATAACAATACTTAGCTGTTTTATAAATTTTAAAAAATAAAGCACCACCACCTACGAAAGGTTCATAATAATCGTTTATTTTTACTGGCAAAGCGGTAAGAAGCTCGTTTAATATCATTCTTTTTCCTCCTGCCCATTTTATAAACGGTCTTGGCGTTTGTTTATCGTAAATCTTCATTTGCTGCAAGCTTTACGCTTAATAAATGGCACATAAATTACTATTAAAACATCGAAATGCTTTAAATGTGAAAGAGAGAATAACCTTGAAATTTTTCAAAGAAGTTTTTTGCATAATTTATTAATTTTACATTCTAAACATAGTGGCTTTCTCGCTTTACATGTGTATCTTCCATGCAAAACTAAAAGATGATGCGCAATTTTTAGAAAGCGTTTTGGTATTATCTTTTCTAATATAATTTCTGTTTGAAATGGATTTTGTGTACTACAGAGTCCAATTCTGTTAGAAACTCTGAATACATGAGTATCTACCGCTACCGTATGTTTGTGAAATATCACATTTAATATTACATTAGCGGATTTTCTTCCAATTCCAGGAAGTTTCACAAGTTCTTCAAGAGTATCTGGCATGTCTCTATTCAGAAGCAGTGCAGCGCATTGAGTAATATGTTTAGCTTTTACGTTAAAATAGTTAATAGATTTAATATACTGCTTCAAACCTTCTTCTCCAAGCTTTAAAAATTCCTCGGGAGTTTTTGCTATATTAAATAGCTTATCTGTAATCTTGTTGACCATTATATCAGTACTTTGTGCTGATAGTATAACAGCTACAAGTAACGAGAATGGATTATGATAATTAAGCTCTATTTCTGGCTTTGAGATGGAAAGCTGAAGTATTTTAAATATCTTAGATATTTCTCTGCTATTTATCAGCGTTTTACTCATCTACAGCTTTATACTGTTCAATGCATAACGCATACAAAACTGCTGTGCAATGGAGAATACATTACTAGTAATCCAGTATATCATTAACCCGGAAGGAAATGACAGTGAGATGAAAAGCATTATGATAGGCATTATTTTAAATGCTAGATTATGCTCTGGACTTTGCGGTATTCCATATGCTTGTACCTGCTGCTGTATGAATAATGTGCCAGCCATGAGTATGGAAAGCAGATTTAAGCGTAGTCCACTCGGAAGAGATAAGTCCAATAATCCGAATAGATTAAATATATTACTTGGATCAGGTATCGATAAATCAGTAATCCAAAAGGCAAATGAAGCATGTCGCATTTCTATCGCGATTGAGAAAATCTTATACAGCGAGAAAAAGATTGGAAGTTGTATCAAGAGCATCAACAATGTACGTAACGGTTTTATTTTATAGCGTTTATACAATGTCATCGTAGCGTTATGCGCGCCTATTTTATCATTTCCATATTGCTGTTTAATCTTCTCTATTTCCGGCGCAACAAGGCTAATTTTCTTAGTATTTTTTGCACCAGAGTAAGCAATAGGTACTAATAAAGTCTTTATTATGATCGTAAGAAATATGATAGATATTCCAAAATTGTTGGTGAATTTATTAATTCCTATCAAGAGCTTATATATCGGTACTACTATGAAGTATAATATTCCGAAATCCATATTTTTATGAAACAAAGCTAAAGAGTATTCTTCTTCACATTGTTGTATTACCGCATGTTGCTTAGGGCCTATAAATAGTAATATTTCAGACTTTTTATTAGGTAAGAGGGCTTCGTCAGCTCTTAGCATAATTCTATATCCTATTAATTTCACTCCTTCCGCTTCTACTGATTTAACCATAAGCTTCATATTGCCTTTTTGAGGAAAGAATGTAGCTAATAGCCAGTACTTTTCTCCAATGCCAAGCCATTTAACATCATTCGCTGTTAATCTTTCATCATCTGATTGTCCTATTTCGTATAACTTATCATTCTTAGAATACATTATAGAGTACTGATACTCTTTGGTATTTTTTTGAAATTTCATAAAAGGATAAGCTGAAATCTTCATAGAAGAGTCTCCATCAAACCAATATTTAGCGGATAAAATATAGCTTTCATCGAGTTCAAGCGATATATAAAATCTTATTCCGTACTTATTTTGAAATTGTAGAACTGCTGCATTTTCAGCGATTTTATGAATATTCCATAAACTTTGAGAAGAAGGGTAAAAGTCTGATTGTTCAACAGCGGCATCATACGAAAATCCTACGGTACCTTTGTAATCTCTAGGAGAGTGATCGTATAAAAGTTCGATTTCCTTACCACTATCATCGAGAAATTTCTTCAAATTTACTTCACTCAGAGTTGCACCAAGTGGATTAATTTGCACTCTTACGTAATCATTTTCTATATCGATAGAAGTAGTATCATGAGGAGAATGAATGCTTGCATCAATAGCAAGATCTGATGATTGATCTAAAGATTCATACTTCTTTGCTAAGATCTCTTGCTTTTCAGCATCTTTTGTGAAGAATGGCACAACAAACATCTGCCATCCTATTAAGAAGGATACGCAGAGTAGTAGAACGGTAAAAAATCTCTTATCCATATGCGAGTAAAATTTTTTGCCGATGGTATACATGACACGCCTATAAGTAAATACTAATTGCGAAAGAGCAATTTTACGTGTACATTACGTGAGATATTATATGCTAAAATCATATTAGATATGCCGATCAATAGTCTGTATGACGTTATAAAGAGCGTGAAGTTTTCGGAAAAAACCGAATTGCTGAAAAACATGAAGGTAACTTCAAAAGATGGAGAAAAGGATAAGAAAAAGTACGTCTTAGTTGTGTCAAAAGATGCCACAAAATTACTTATACAAAAGGCGGTAGAGAAGTTTTTAAGTGCAGGCGTTGATAAAGTAAATGTGATTAATGTGAAGCCTTCTACGAGAGTATTTCGCGGTAAAAAGGGCGTTGTTTCCGGTTATAAGAAAGCTATTGTAACTCTCAAAGAAGGGCAGCAAATTCCTGAATTCTCATCTTGAAGTTGATGATCTTCATGAAGTTTTTTATAGTAAGTGTCTCATGCGTCTATAGCTCAGTGGATAGAGCGTTACCCTCCGGAGGTAAAGGTCAAAGGTTCAAATCCTTTTAGACGTGCCGTTTTTCTTTGTAATTGTTTATGTATGCGATATCTAGATGAGTAAGGATGATATGATAGAAATGCATGGTAAGGTTACTGAACTTTTACCTAATGCCATGTTTAGAGTGGAGTTAGATAATCAGCATCAGATTATTGCTTATACTTCTGGAAAGATGAGAAAGAACAGAATTAAGATATTGGTAGGAGATAGGGTAACAGTAGAGATAAGTCCGTATGACTTGAGAAAGGGAAGGGTTGTACATCGTACTGCTGGAGTTAAAAAAGCAGACGAAAGTTAAAATATAAGTTGCACTAGAATTTTTCCTTAATTGCAATTTTTGCACCAATTAGACTTTTACGATGATGTCGGGGATCATCTTATGTGAAAACCATGTTACTTGCCTCTTAGCATAATTTCTCGTCTTTTGCTGCATTCTTTCTAAGAGTTGTGTATATGATAGTTCATTTTGGAGGTGTTTTATTATGTCGTGCAATCCTATAATACGCGGTATGTCTTCTAGCGGAAAGTTGCTGTTATAAGCTCTCTTCATGAGATTTTCTACTTCTTCGATAGCGCCATTATGTAAAATAGTACTCGTTCTGTAATTTATTTTATCATATAAAAATCTTCTATCGGGATGAAGCCATGCGCATACAACTTTCTTATAACGCTCCTTTAATCCTTTATGAATAAGTTGCCTCACTCCTTCCTTTGTTGCAGATAGTAGACCATGAAGGAGAACATACATGTAAAGTCCTGTGCCTCCTACCACTATTGGAGTGACATCATTTTCGCTTGCATATGATATTTCTTCCAATGCCATATAAAACCAATCTGCAACACAAAAGCGTTTTTTATTCAAAACATCATAAAAGCCGTATAAGTAGTGCGACTTTCTACTTTTGATACTATTCGATGGTTGATCTGTAAGTACATCTACTTCTTTGTATACTTGAGTAGAATCGGCATTAATAATGCATGCTGGAAACATATTCGCAAGCTTCATTGCGAAATCGGATTTTCCACTACAAGTCTCTCCATAGATAAACAAAATCGTTTCCTTATCTCTTGCTGCCGCGCACAAATATCTTAGCGCATGCTCCGTCGTACACATTTCAGTGGTAATATCATGCGAAATAAAACGAAACTTCCTTCCATCAGTCACACTTTTGAAGCTAAAATATGATTATATACTTTTACTACTATTTACCTGTGAAACTGCTATATCTTTCATGAAATTGAAGAAAATTTCATTCCAAAACAACACAAGACTCTCGAATATACAGTGTAAAGAAGATGATATATCTTTACTATGGATATAGTAACGCTAAAGTAGATCGCATTGCAATAAATGTTAATGTTTTAATGTATATAAACAGAGTCTTGATGTTAGTACTAGGAGAAGAAAGTAAGCTTCTCATACGCTCTATCAGTACCATTCAAGAGATATTGGCATCAAGTAAGATAGAACCCGAAGTGTATGCCTTAAAAAATAGGATATTTGAAGCTTCCGTTTTTATGAACATACTGTTTGAGTCTAGAGAATTGCTAGGTGTAATAATCGTTATAGGTGATGTAATACCATTTCCTTCAGTATTTGATAAGTATTCAGTTATCTGTAACTTAATCAACAGCATTACAAATTTTGCGACAATTCAAAATATGCCAATTGGCATAACCGTAATCGATCCTAAAATGAACGAAGAAGAAGTGATTATCTGTAGTAGAGAAGGGGTCGTAGCTTGCTTGGAATTAATAAAGCTTAGAGAAGAAAATACGATGCTGGAAAGAACTACAGGGATAAAAGTAAAAACAGAGCCGGAATTTGATTAATATAGTTATTATAAGCACTCTGTGATAGAATTTATCGCATATTAATAATATATCGAAAGTACAATGCTTCTATCCATACTGAATGTATCTTCATATATTCCCGCAAAATGCGTGACAAATGCTGATATCGTAGCAACAATAGATTCAAACGATGAATGGATTACAAGCAGAACAGGGATAACACAAAGGTATATAGCTGATGGAGAGAGTGAAACTACCACATTGATGTCGTATAATGCATGCAAAAGAGTTTTTGAAAGTACTACAACAATATCTCCTAGTGATATTGACTGCATAGTAGTTGCGACTACAACTCAAGATTCATCATTTCCGTCTACCGCTAACATGCTTCAGAATAAGCTTGATATCAAGAACGGTAAGTGCTTTAGCTTCGATCTTCAAGCGGCGTGTTCAGGCTTCACATATGGCTTACATGTGATAAATGGACTGCATACACTTCATAAACAGTCTTCTTCAGCGCCTTTTAGAGCGCTTCTTGTCGGTGTTGATACTATGTCTAAACTTGTAGACTGGAGTGATAGAAATACGTGTATACTGTTTGGCGACGGTGCCTCTGCGGTATTATTATCAGATAATGCGGATGATTTCTCAGATATTGGTGAAAATGCTGGTATTGTAAAAACAGACATTGTCACTGAAGCAGAAGGAGTTAGTTCGCTATTCGTAGATCCTCCTTTAGGAAGTGGTAAACTACACATGAATGGAAGAGATGTTTTTAAGAAAGCCATAAATGGTATGGTGCAAATGGCAAACTCTTTAGCGAAAAAAACTTCAATAGCTTTAACGGATATAGATTTGTTTATTCCACATCAAGCGAATATCAGAATTATACACAATGTTGCTGATATATTGAGAGTAGATACTGATAAATTTATGACAACTATACAAAAGCATGCAAACACCTCTGCAGCTTCTATTCCATTGGCATTAGAAGAAGCAGTAAAGAGTCAAAAGCTTAGAAGAGGAAACACTGTCATGCTACTATCAGCAGGCGCAGGAATGACTTTCGGTGGCGCAATTCTGAAATATTAGCGCAAAGTAGATTACGATATCAATCGAAAGTATGGTGACCCCTGCGGGAATCGAACCCGCGTTACCACCGTGAAAGGGTGGTGTCCTAACCGCTAGACGAAGGGGTCTTCACCACCAAACGTACTAAATAGCGTTATTAATGTCAATCACAACTACAAAATAGAATTGAAATATTTATACTTATTTTCACAGTGATATTGGAAAAATCTTTACATATATCAACTAAAGCAGCATTTAGCAGGATAGTTGAAGTTTTACCGTAATCATTATACAATTTCGCTTATTGACGATGTACTTTACTGCATCGACTAACGATGTATCCATTTATAAAAAGATGAGTAACATACGCTGCGATAACTGTGGTGCAGTATTCAGAATATCTGAGAATACTCTATTAGTAGATCATCCAAGATTTGTACGATGTGGCGTATGCGAACATGAATGGCTTGCAGAAGCGTCAGATCTTATTCCAGAACTCACCGAGCAATATGATGCAGTACACTCAGTTATACCTCAAAATGCTGAGTATGTTGCAAGGGAAAGCGACTCAAAAGCAATGAAGATGATATTTAATGTCGTCTGTGGCTTTTTGCTACTACTTCTATTTATAAACCTCTTTACATTACTCTTTATTTATAAAGCTGAGGTAATTGGTTCTGTCTTCCCTATTATGAGGACGATTTACGAAAAATTAGGATTAGAATTTTGGTCATGACAGTAACTCGTTTCGCGCCTTCTCCTAGTGGATATCTGCATATAGGTTCTGCACGTACAGCACTTTTCAACTGGCTTACTTCTCGTAAGGATGGAGGAAAATTTCTACTAAGAATAGAAGATACAGATTCTCAGAGACTGCAGGAAAATGCGCTCAGCTCAATATTAGATAGCATGTTATGGTTAGGTATAACCTGGGATGGTGAAACAGTTTTTCAATCTCTCAATAAAACTCGACATCAAGAAGTTGCACATTCTCTTGTGGAGAAAGGGGCGGCGTATTATTGCTATATGTCAAAAGAGGAGATAGAAGACTTTCATCAGTTACACCCTACAAAGAAGCTTATCAGTCCATGGAGTGCAGCTGTACCTCCATCGCCAATAAAAGATCGTAGTCCAGTAATAAGATTGAGGGTGTCACACTGTGCACATAATGCAGAGTATGTATCCTTTACTGATACCGTAAGAGGAGTACTCACCGTTACATGCAGTGAATTAGACGACATGATATTGCTTAGATCTGATGGTACTCCTACTTATATGCTTGCGGTAGTAGTAGATGATCACGATATGAATATCAGCCATGTGATCAGAGGAGATGATCATATTTCTAATACATTTCGTCAAATTCTCATATATAACGGTATGAAATGGAATATACCGAAATACACTCATATCCCTCTAATCCACGATATGGATGGACATAAATTATCTAAAAGAAAAGGCGCTATATCTGTAGAAGAGTATAAAAAAATGGGGTACCTCCCGGAAGCTTTACGCAACTATCTTATAAGACTTGGATGGGGGGGAGATGGTACCACAGAAATAGCAGATATTTCCATGCTTTTATCGAAATTTTCCATAGATGAAATTTCTAAATCTCCATCTCGTTTTGATATAGCTAAATTGCGTAATATCAATCTCCATTACATTAAAAATGCATCTCCACAAGATTTACTTCACGCTTGTATTGAGATGTTGCGCACTCATAGTACGAAAGCTTCTCTTATTCAGAATGAATTATACATGGATAAGTTACAGCTAACGATAAATTGCAAAGAACTGGTTGATAGATTTTATACTCTTGAAGAATTAGTACTATTTGTCGAAAAATATATATTGCCCTTTAATAAGGATGCTATCACTCACATAGTAGAAGAAAATAAAGACGCTTGCCGTATTATATTACAGCAATTCTTGATATTGCTACAAAATGACAATAGTGAGCAAGTTTCCTTAAACGAAATAAAAGGAATACTTGATGCATTATTTATTCTTGCTTCTTCTGTCAAAATACAGAAAGGTGCTTTGATACAGTGCATCAGAAGAAGTCTTATGTTTGGAGAAAGCAATGGGCCAGATATAAAACTTATTACCTCTCTTTTAGCACGAAGCGAAATAGTTTACAGAGTGCATAGCCATTTGAAAGCGATTGATAAATAATTAAATGATATAATTTCTTATTGAAATTTTATTAAAGAGAAGATAGAATTGAAAAAAGAAATATTTACTAAATCGTCGTCATGCAACAAGTTACGTCACAAAATCAATCGCCACAAGCTGCAATATCAGATATAAAAGGAAAATTTGATTCTATGATGCGAAATATTACGCCAATTTCTTCTTCAGTACCTGAGAAGAAGAAGAATGAAGAGATTGAGACTTTGAATCAGATGATCGATAATGTAACGAAGGAATATAACTCGTTACAACCTGCACCAGGTACTGATTCAAAAAGTGCTATAAGTAATGGCTTACTCGCATATTATTCTCACGTACTACTGAATAAATTACTCTATACAATTCCCGATACAAGCCCAAATAAAGATGAACTGCTTAAAAATCCAAAATTACAGGAATTTTATAATACAGTTAATAGTAATGTAGAAAAATGTAAGAAATCTGTACACTCTAGTCCTCTTAATTATACCGATGCAAACACATTATCCGGAGGTAGTAATACACTCTCTTCGCTAAAGAAACCACTTTCGCTCAGTGAGAAATATCAAGAATTACAAGATACTGTCTCAGGAAATGGAACAGTAACAACAATCTCTCTTAACTCTGCTGATATTGCTCCTGTCGATATACCACGAGTAGCCATGCTATTACAGATTAATGATCCTGAAAATATGGCAAAAACTGCTGCTGCTGCAGAAATATGTAGCACTAAGCAGTATTCTCCAAATCAATCTCCTGTATCACCATGCATCATAGAATATGAAAACAGTAGAGCTAAACGTACAGGTGCAATGGCAATGAAATATGCCGTAACAGGAGTAAGTGCTGCAGCAACGGTAGGAGGCTTATATGTCGGTTTAAAAGCACTATCGATGACAAAATTGTTAGGAAATATGAAGTTTTTACCACACGCTGCAATACTTATGGGGGCTGGATTTCTTGCTTTACACATAATTAAGAAAGTAACATCGCGCTATTTGGGTAAAAGTAATACGCTTCCAAACGCAACAAAGTCTTCTCCGGAGATAAAAGGTTATGAAGTACCTATGCCTTCATTTGAGATGATGGGCGATGCAGCAGCAGCAAAGATTTTTGGGACGAAAAAAGATTCAAACACACAAACAACGATAACAAGTAATGATTTCAAAAAAGTAGTGGAAGATTTGGCACGTATAACAAAACAGGATAAGCAATTAAACATAATAGCTAATGAAGCAAATAAAAATCTTGTGCGCACAAAATAAAGGTATTACTTTTTCAGGCAAATAAGATAGTTTAATTTTATATTTCCTACATATTAGATGTACTTTTTTTTATCGGATATATTGGTATTTTGCACTAAATAGTGTATATATAGTCCGTATAAACGTAGATAAGTAAAGTTTTTTCTGTATGAACGTAGAGATAGAAAATGTAATGCATTCTCAAAAAGTGGTAGAAGCGCTTATGAGAGAGCATAACATCACTAAGAATGATGCATATAAGATATGGGATTCTTTCTGTAGAAATATAATGGGCGCTGTAATGTCGTACGCAACTGTGTCAATACCAGGGTTTGGTATGATCCAAATGTATGGCAAAGAGCAGGATAGCGTTGTAGTGCATTACTTAAACATGCATAGTGCAAAGAGTGTGAAACATGCTGTGATGCTGAATTTAGCTAAAAATTCAAAAAGCGTTTAATTGTTTATAACAATCTGCGATTTCTCTGAGATTAGTGTAATTTTCAATAGCTTTTCGCCATAACGTGTTGTATGTTACTATCGTTAATACATGACTTTTAATTGTAATTTCCATAGTAACGTTATGAAAAACGATTTGATAAAGACTCTTTCAGAATTGTCTGTTGCTGAAATCGCGACTTTGGTAAAAGATTTAGAGGAAGCTTGGGGAGTTTCCGCTGCAGCGCCTGTTGCGGTTGCTGCTAGTGCAGCGGCACCTGCTGCAGAAGCGCAGGAAAAGACAGCTTTTGATGTGATTATTACTGCAATAGATCCTAATAAGAGGATGGATGCAATGAAAGCAATTAAAGAAGTCGGTGCGCTTGATGGTCTCGTTGCAGCTAAGGCGATTGCTGATGAACTTACATCAGGAGGCGCGAAAGTTCTTAGAAGCGATGTAACTAAGCAGGAAGCAGAAGGATTTGCAAATACACTAAAAACTGCTGGTTGTACTGTAGAAATAAAATAAATTCTTTTTGAAGTAAAAAGCATACTAGCGTCATGAGATCGACGAATTTTTTCTCGGTTTTATGCGCTCTTTTGCTTATATCAAACTAAGAGACTACTCCTCTCAAATTTAGTACGTAGAGATATTAGCATTATAGAGAAGTGTTAAGGATATAATGGAGGATGTAAATTTTTCTCTCATATATCTACGAGTAGATTGGATACTCATTGCTGAGGCTGTTATTGATGAAATAGTGCCCAGAGAGATCTCTATATATTGACGGAGGCACTTCTTTTAGCCTTCTATTCTTCCTCACATACTTTACTGAAGATCGTTCATATTTTAGTGCGTGAATTCGAGTATTTTGTACTACCATGCTGAAGTAAAACGGCAATTTTACAATAAGCTATAGCTGCTATAATCTTAGCCATAATGAAGATGAAATCTCTGATATCGCAGAGAAGTGCACATTTTAGCGATACTTCTAATTTTCAACTGTATGAAGAATTCGCATTCTTCCTAGATTAATTACTATATCTTCATAACCTTTCTTTTGCAGAGAAGAGAGTTTTAGCTACTTTATAATAAAAAAGGAATACTTAGCTAATTCACTAATTCATTATAAGACTCTTTTTACTCAAAGATTTTTCTATTCACCAGTAACCTGTTTACGTATAACATCGAGTATTGAAAGGACTTTCAAGCACTTTCTTCTAAATAGATAAACAGCGTAATTGTATAATTATACATATGTTCTCAGCAAATTAGCATTTCGAGAATAAGTTCACGTTGCTTATATCTACTTTTTTACCACCTCTCTATATATATCTTTAAAATACCTCTTCTTGTAACATATAAGAACTTCTCTTACTTGGTAAATACGTACTCGCTTGCAATCGTTCAATGTGAAAGAGTTTACTTATTATTTTTTTCATAACTGACTTACGCTTTATACTATAGAATCGCTATACTTCACTTCCTATTGGGCGAGATATATTCATATTATCTGTTTTTTGCATTTTTCTTAGAGCCTTTCCTTCTATTTGACGAACTCTTTCTCTTGTTACACCAAGTACTAAGCCAATTTCTTCTAAAGTCATTTCCATAATAAAGCGCTCTCGGATTACTCTTTCTTCTCTTGCTGTAAGATTGAGTACAAGTATAACAGTGGTATAGTATTCAAGCCAATCTTTTGCTGCAATGGTAGTAGGGCTTTCTCCAACTTCTCCTTCTATATTATTACCTGTTTCATTTTGCTCGTCATTAGTAGGCGCATTCAAACTTGAAGGGTCTCTTGAAATTCTTACAATTTCTCTTACTTTTTTGACTGAAATTCCAGTATGCTCTGCTATTTCTTCAGATGTTGCTTCACGATTATTACGATGAGAGATCTCTTTTGCCGCTCTAGTTATTTTATTTATGCTTTCTGCCATATGTACCGGGATCCTTATTGTACGTGCTTGATCGGCAATTGCTCTAGTAATTGCTTGCCTAATCCACCATGTAGCATACGTAGAGAACTTATATCCTCTTTGATACTCGTACTTATCTACAGCTTTCATTAAGCCTATATTACCTTCTTGTACTAAATCCAAAAAGCTCAATCCTTTATTTAGATACTTTTTAGATATTGATACTACCAAACGAAGAT
Source organism: Candidatus Fokinia solitaria (assembly GCF_003072485.1). Lineage (NCBI taxonomy): Bacteria > Pseudomonadati > Pseudomonadota > Alphaproteobacteria > Rickettsiales > Candidatus Midichloriaceae > Candidatus Fokinia > Candidatus Fokinia solitaria. The sequence continues at coordinate 418,375 of NZ_CP025989.1, read as the reverse complement.
TCGCTTCCATCATTCTTTTCTTTGTCGTTATTACGGTACAAGAAAGCTTTTCTATCTCTACGAGACTTCTTTTAAATGACCAAATATCGAGAAAAGACTCTTCTGCGATCATAGTAATCTTTTCTATTGCCACATCCAGTATTTCACTCTTAAGGATATTCTTAGTATTACTATCGACATCTAACAAATCGATAAAATTACTGAACTTCGTATACATTACGGAAAGCGTTTGCCCTGTCATATTGCTCTCGTAAAACTCCATCACTTCTGTACGAGATAAAGAATCTACATAGCGAGAAAAAGAATCTGCTATTAATTTCTCAATTTCCTGCAATTTTACGTTAGTACTTTGTATTTTCCGCATCATCTTATTGATAGTACTTTCCGTAATTTTCACTTCGGAAAGTATATTATACAATTCCGTAATTACTTCTTCATACTGCGGATTTTTAACAAACTTCATCTTCTTATCTTGAAGAAACATTTGTAATATAGGTCTTTGCATATTTATAACCTGATCAATAAGAGAGTACATCATTTCGAATTGCTCTAGTATCTTTGGATATATCGTGCTGTGCAGTTGAGAGTCTTGCTCTCCTATTTGATGGTAATCAACAACATCTTCATTATCTAAGTCATCATCAATTGAGAGAGGTTTTGTCGCGTCCTGCATAGAGTGATACGCTACTACACTTTCTATATCGACTACTTTAGCGATTTGTACACTACCAACTTTTATATCTTCTATCATCTGTAAAAGTGCTCTCAGAAATGATGGATGACGCAATAAAGCCTTTCTATATTCTGCAGTAGCAAGTTCAATTCTCTTAGCGATCTCTGTTTCATCTTCTCTTGTAAGAAGAGCAGTGGATGCAATTTTAGTAAGATAATATCGTACATGATCTTGATTCTTTCCTCTCTCGTCTGGATAGATCTTAGTAATGCTAATAGGTACATCTTCATCTCTTTCCTCAGTTTCATAACTCTCCTCCATGCCATGCTGCATCTTACTTTTAAGCTTATCATCGAAATCCAAATCTCTTTCATTTTGCACTCTCGCACGCGTAGACTTACTACTCTTCGAATTTTCAGTTTTTTTCGTTGAGAGTTTTTTATTTGTTCCTGGCATAGATGATTAAGTAAGTATTAATAGTTAAAATTTATCAGTTCTTTTCTTTAATATCGCTATATTTTTAGCATAACTATTTGCATTGCTAAAGGTCAGTTTATAGTTGTATTCTACAAAATCTTCTACAATATCAAGTACAGTATCTGAAATTGGCTGAGATGAGTCAATTTTATCATACTCTTCTTTTTTCTGTCTCCATTCATTTGGTGCAAAATAACCAAGAAGAGTATCTATATCAAATTCTCGAAGATGTTTTAATCTTTCCGTCAAAAGCGCATGAACTTCTTTCATTTCATGAGTATTGCAAACGCTTTGATACTGCTCTCCATAAGCTATCATTGCTTCACTAATTTTCTGCAATTTTTCATCGCTTATCTGTAATTCTTCTAGTACAGATAACACTCTTTCATCATTAAGATAGTGCAAATTATGGGATAAAAATGCTAATAAATCCATGACTATTGCTTCATGAAAGAAAGGTTTCTGAATTTTATTACTTATAATGGTACTTTTCGGTAAATCCTCAGTATTTTTCTTTTCTCTTTTTAAATGCCATAGCTTTTCCCTCAGATAATAAATACAGTCTTTTCTAAAATTAAGCTGAGAGATATTTTGAGTAACTTCCACGATTTTACTATCTATCATGGCAAATCTTTCAGGTTTTGACGGTGCATGCACTGTACTGCATATATCATCAAAAATTAGATCTAACACGGAAACAGTATTACTATTTATCTCTGTAAGTAATTCTGAAGAAGTTTTAGTATGTAAAAATTCATCTAAATCTTTTCCAAATCCTGCAGAGAAGAAGGCCGCAGTCACATCCTTTGACATAACTTTTACTAGAGAATAAGCTAATCTTAGCGCTGCTTTTTTTCCTGCTTCATCGTTATCCATACATATTATTGGATAACTTTTAGTAATGTTGCATACTTTCACTACATGCTCCACATTTATCGCAGTACCTAACACTGCAATACCAGTATAAATACCCTTACTTGCCAACTTCAATACATCCATATATCCTTCAACGATAATGATCTTGCTTGAAAAGTCAGATGCTTTTACGTCAAGTGCACGTAGCGCATGATGCATACCGTACATTGAATCACTTTTTTTAAAAAGCTCGGTCTCGCGTGAATTGAGATACTTAGGCTGATGAGAAGTGGACATCGTGCGTCCTCCCCATCCTATAGTACGACCTCTTGTATCCATAATCGGAAAGATTATCCTTTTGCTGAAAAAATCCACTTTTTTTCCATTATATGTATGTATTATCTTTGTATCATCTATGTATTGTGATAGATTTTGCGATTTCACTCTATCTAGTAATTCGTCGATATCACCAGAAGAATAGCCAAGCTTATATTTATCAATTACCTCATCATTAAGGCCGCGTTCTTTCAAATATTCTAGTGCAACTTTGGATTTTCGTAAGTTTTCATGATAGAAATTCGTGATAGTATCATGAATATCGTACAAGTTATTGAATTTTGTTGCTGATTGAGTAGTAGAAAGTGGTATATTATACTGTTTGGCTAGCATTTTTACCGCTTCACCTGCTGATACTTTATGATACTTACTTGCAAACGTAATAATATTTCCTCCAGCGCCACAAGCAAAGCAGTAAAAAACTGCTTTCTCGTCATTGACGTTAAATGATGGAGTTTTTTCATTATGAAATGGACAAAGACCAACTTTTTCAGCTCTATTACTAGCCCTTAGCTTAACAAATTGTCCAATGTAATCGGAGATTCTAACTTTTGCAGTTAGTACGTCTATGGTACTCATAAGAGAATTGCAATGGATCAGTGATTAGCATACATCAATTCGCTGTAATTGCATAGATTACAGAAATCTTTCCAATTTCTCTTTTAAAATAAATTAGAAATCAGGATCTTCATAATGAGATGGAGGAGAGAGAGAAAGTATCCTATCTCTTAATACCGCTCTAAAACTAGAACGAGACTTTATTAATGAATACCATCCTTTGATTCTCTTATTAATAGAATTCCACATAATATCTCCAGTATAATCCAAGATAGATAATTGTGCTGCAGCACTGTAATCCGCAATCGTAGGCATACTACTTTCAATGTAATTACTTTCTGCAAGAGATAACTTAAGATATTCCATATGTATGTGCATATTTCTTAAAGCATTTCTTATGCTTGTTGAATTAGGCGGCGCACGTCTAGTGGTAAAGTTGATAATTTTCTGCTGTATGATCGGAAGCGTTACTTCATTAAAAAATTTTGTACAAAACCATTCAACGTTAAACAGTATTTCCGCTCTTTCGAAATTTTTAAAGAAGGAGGGCATCACAGTGTGCCGCGATGCATCATTCGTATTAATGAGATAATCTATTATACTCCACAAATTTTTTATCACTACATTTCCTTGAAATACCATAAAAGGCAAAGTTCCAAGTGGATTAATTGCAAGTATCTCATGATTATCGTGCACATAAGCCTCCTCTACTAAATGCACTTCATATTTTTGCTCTAATAGTGCAATTCTCACCATTCTTGAGAATGGACATATAGAGGAGTAGTGCAATTGCACAACTTTTCTATTATCACTTCCTTCAATTGATTCAGTTCTCATCTTTTTTATCACCTTGCTTGATCTTAGTGCCTTGAATACCATTTACATCGCTTTTTTTCGTACGCACTACTTCTTTTCTTCTTACTAAATTTTCTCTTAATTGCCGTGCTAAGCGTTCTTTTTTACAGGTATCTTTACTCATACTCATAGCATAAAAAGTACAAGCATTATACAATTTCATGAAGTAAAATGCAAAATAAAGGGTTCGTATCCAAGTGATAACGTATCATTTGGCAAAACTTTTTCCATAAAATCGACAAAAATTGGTAATGCTGTATTTCTTCCGTAAATATTCTTACCTAGTGTTTTCGGCGTATCAAATCCGATATATATTCCTACGGTATATCTATCTCCACAGCCTATAAAGAATACATCTTTGCTTTCATTGGTAGTGCCTGTTTTACCTCCTGCATTAGATAATTTACTATTTTGAAAACGCTCTTTTGTCGCATATTGAAGCAAAGTAAGCATTTGTAACGCGGTATCTTTTTCTATGACCTGCTGGAAAGAAGCATCATAAAGTGGCTCATAGTCTTTGCTATCACTATCTGCGATATTTGAAATGCTACGAGTATATAATTCATTCGTTGAGATATATTCATTCTGTTGGATTACGTTTCCTGCTTTATCGTATATTGCATTGATTAGCTGAGGAGACACCTTATATCCATGACTTGCAATGATATTATATGCATTTGTAATTTTAAGTAGAGTTGTTTCTAAAGTACCAAGCGCAAAAGAATATCCTATACGAGAATAGTCTATCTCATTATCATATAGTCCAAATTGCTTACATAGTGCTACAACTCTAGGCAATCCAAGTTGCATTAGTAACTTCACAGTAACAGTATTTCTCGATAGCGCAAATGCATCTAATAGAGATATATCTCCTATAAATTTATTATCCCAATTTTTCGGACTCCACACTGTGCCATCACCAGCATCAAGAGAAATTGGCTCATCTGAAAGAATAGAGGAAAGGGTATATCCTTCTCTCAGCGCACTCAAATATATGAGAGTCTTCATCAAAGAGCCTGGCTGTCTTTTGGCGAAAAATGCACGATTAAAATAATCATGTTGTAGCAAAGGATTTTTGTATCCTCCAGAAAAAGCTAATACCTTACCTGTAAATCTTTCAAGTACTACCATTGCGCCATTTACCTGTGGTATTTTGTATGGCGCATACTCATTCTTTCGGTCTTTCGATATCAGCAATACGTCTCCTATACGAAATGAAGTATCTTTGACATTATGATCCTTGCTGTAATTGATCGTAAAAACAGTAGAATCCAAGGCTAATATCGACAAATTAGTACTAGTTTTTCCGTCTATTACCCCTATTGAAATTACATTATCATCGTGTACTACTTCATCATCACGTAAAAATTTAGCTCGTAAATTACGTAATAGTGCTATTTTTTCAAGCTTAGGCGATGATTCATCATAATCGGAAATGTGATCTATGATATTAAGCCACTTACCATTTTCTGCACTATATTTTTCTATTCCTTTATTCAGCGCATCTACACATGCACGCTGTATATCAGCTTCCATATTAGAGTATATTACCAATCCTGATTCATTAATTGTATCTGTGCCATACGCAACTTTAGCTTCCTCTAAAACTTGATTGCCATATTCCGAGTAATACATCGCACTAGATGCTTTATTCTTCGAGGGAGAAACTAGTGTAATAGGAGTATTTATAGCTGCTGTTGCTTGACTTTTTGTGATAAAGTTTTCGCGATACATTCGTTGAATTACCCAATTTCTTCTAGTAAGCGCATATTCTTGATTATGAAATGGATTAAGTTTAGTAGGTGCTTTCGGTAATGCAGCGAGAAGGGCAGCTTCTTGCAATGAGAGTTCAGTAAGATTTTTATTAAAATAAGAACGTGCAGCTGCTACTATACCATATGAATTATTTCCAAGGAAAATGTAATTTAAATAAAGCTCCATAAGAGTATCTTTATCGATGATACTGCTTATTTTATAAGCTAATATTGCCTCTTTTACTTTTCTAGAGATTGTTTGCTCACTTCCGATAAGAATTGATTTTATAATCTGCTGAGTAATTGTTGAACCTCCAACAGGAGTTTTGCCTTTACCTACTCTAAATACTGTTTGTATCAAAGCTCTCATTATACCAGTAAAGTCTATGCCATCGTGCTCAAAAAAGCTTTTGTCTTCTGCTGCTAAGAAAGCATCTATTACAACTTTCGGTATATCGTCAAAAGATACAGGTATTCTATATTCAATAGCTTGCTCTCCAATTACGTTTCCCTCTACATCGTACACTCTAGTAACGGAGGAGGGCTCATAATTAACCAAAATCTCATAATTTGGTAAATTGATCATAAATCGCAGCGAGCTTATTGCTACTACAGCAACTAAAAACGAGATAGAGAAACATAGAAAGTACCATATAATACCGTATAGAGAGATATTATTAATCCTATTAATCAGCAAACGCACCAAAAGACGTAAAAAGTGCTTTTTATGAACAATTCTTCTTCTTTTTGAATTATTAGACATAAAAAATGCAGCTATCTTCAATAAAAAATCAATTCAGTGCAGCTTGCCGATCAGTTAAAGAAGATCTTACGTAAATCTCCATTTCTTACCGCTAGAGTCTCCATTCTCATTATCTGCAGCTTCTTGAGATGCGTTTTCTTTACGATATCTAAGTTTTGCTTTTTGTCTACTGTTATCCGTTTCAAGTTCTTCATCTTTAGAATGATTTTTCTTGCGATCTATAAGCGCAGTTAAAGAGATTCTATTATTTTCGACTCTCATAACTTTAACTTTTAACTTATAGCCTTCCACGAAAAGACCAGCTTCGTCCTTAGGGATTTCACTCACATGCAAAAGTCCTTCTATTCCAGTAGGTAATTTTACAAAACATCCGAAATCTACAACTTTTACTATCAAGCCATCATATATCTGATTAACTTCTACATCTTTAGTAATATCTACGATCATTTGTCGTGCTTTTTCTATTGAATCTGCATTTCCAAGGATCTTTGCTTCACCTGTATCTTTTATATCAACTTTGGCACCTGAAGTAGCACATATGTGTTTTATCATAGAACCACCTTGCCCTATAACATTTCTGATCTTTTCTTTTGGAATTTTCACTACAATCGTCTGAGGGCTATTAGAAGAAGTTGATGGCACGCTTATTACTGAATACATAAAGTCTAGTATGTTATCTAAAGACAGTTTAGCTTTATCAAGTACTACTTTTAACTCACTAAATTGTACTCCGGTAATTTTTATATCCATCTGAATTGCTGTAAAGCCATCTTTAGTGCCAGTAATTTTTAAATCCATATCGCCTAATTGATCCTCATCGCCACTTATATCAGATAGCACAATCAATTCATCATCCATTTTCACGACGCCAACTGCAACACCAGCAATATGCTTAGAGATTGGCACTCCTGCATCCATTAAAGCAATGGAAGATGCACACACAGTAGCCATTGAAGATGAACCATTGGAAGATAGTACATCAGCAACTATTCTTATTGTATAATCAAAATTTCCAATATTTGATAAAACGTTAGAAATTGCCGATAATGCCAAATTTCCGTGTCCTATTTCTCTTCTACTTAGAGAAGGACTTGTAGATATCTCACCAACTGACCATTTAGGAAAATTATAGTGCAACATAAGATTCTCTCTATTACTTCCTACTATCGTTTCTGAAAGCTGCTCATCTTGCTTACCTCCTAATGTTACTGCAGCAAGTACTTGAGTTTCTCCTCTTGAAAATAAAGCGGAACCATGTGCACTTGGAATATACGAGTGAAATGCAGTAAGCGTTCTTATTTCATCAGTTTTTCTACCGTCTAATCTCGTTCTGAGATTTTTCAAATTTCTTCTCATGATACTAGAACTTTCTTCAATAGCATATCTATCAACGAAATGAGAAATTGCCTCTATAGGAAGTCCTTCCTCCCAAAGTGCATTGAATTCAGCCTTAACAGCATTACTGACATTTTTAAAAAGAGACTTTTCAGTCAACTGACCAGAATATAAGTTGCATATTTCAAGAATAAGGCATTTCTTCAAAATTAGCATATTCTTCTTGCGCGCTTTTTTATCCGATAATTTATATATTTGCTCTAGATATTTTGAAATATCATTCACCTTCATCAACTCATTGCAAAGCGCAATATGCTTCTCCAGTCTTGCCTGCATACCAACTCGTTGAGAATGTATAAGCACGGAATGCACCTCAATTATGTCAGAGTTTACGCTAACATCTCGTTTTCGGCTTTTTTCCTCATATATCTTGTATTCTTGTACAAAATTTTTGATTAAGGTAATGAACTGACTTACATTTGATTCAGTACGGACATTTTCTAAAGCAGAAATAAAATCGTCTGTACTGCATTCTGGAAATTTTCCTTCAATCATTACAACTGAAGTTTCAGTGAACGCTATAATGATTTCCGATCTTGCATTCTGAAACATTTTACCTTTTACCATACAAACTGGACCGCCAAATGGAAGCTCAGAAAGTAATAAAGCGGCAGATACTCCAAGAGATGCAGCGACTTCAGGATCAAATTTCGGATCGTAAGATAGCGTAGTGCATGAAATCTGAATTTCAGTTTTCGTGCAACTTGAATCAAATAACGGACGTATTTGTCTATCTAATCTACGGGCAATTAAAATCTCTCTTTCACTCGGTTTAGTTTCACGCTTTATAAAACCACCAGGTATTTTCCCTGAAGCGTAAAATTTTTCTTGATAATTTACTTGTAATGGTAAGAATCCCATGTCTTTTTCTAGCTGAGAATAGACCACTACGCAAAGTACAGTCGTATTTCCATACTTCACTACTACAGAAGAATCCGACTGCGCGGCTAATGTTCCGATTTCAAGTTGCACATCTCCATCACACAACACGAAAGGAATCTTTGAAAGTTCCGATAACATTTAATATCTTTTATCTATTTATTTTCGGTGTGCGATCATACCATAGCCTCCAGCACTTAGAAAATATAATTTACAATTACTTACGTATACCTAACTTCTTAATCAGTTCGCTATAGCGAATAGAGGACTTTCTCTTTAAGTACTGCAACAATCTTCTACGTGAATTAACAAGCATTACAAGTCCTCTACGGCTACTAAAGTCCTTCTTCGCTGTATGTAAATGCTCAATGATACTCTGTATCTTAGCAGTAAATAGCGCACACTGTACCTCAGGAGAACCAGTATCGTTCTCGCTTAAACGGTACTGCTGAACTATCTCTCTTTTTTTCTGAGTATCCACTTGCTTATCTTATAAACAAACACCTTACAGCACGGAGTGTAATATACTCAGATCCATAAGTCTACTAAAATCCTGTTTTGGCATGCGAGAGTACTTTTTATCATTGTATAGACGGAGTAATTTGCTTCTATAGAAAATACGCTTTATAATTTAATAAAATGGTGTGCATCGTATAATTTGCTACATATATCGGTGCTTGTGATTGTCTTTGCAGTAGTAATATCAACGCTATTCTACGTATTGAGAAAGTCTATATATAATGCAAAACAAACAGCAGCATATGAGGAAGACATTTTTGCTGAATCGAGTAAAACAAAACAACATGTCACACTTAAAAAAATGAAAGATGGAAAAATCATATACGATGATCGCGAATATGATGAAAAGGAGATCGTCGGCATTGTAAAGCCTCACGGATTTTGGACGAATCTAATTATAAAACGTAATATTTCTAAAATGTATATAAGTGCACTCATGCATAAGAATAAAGAAGGATTTTGGGTGACATTTTTAATGTTACGGAAAAATAATCGTATGAAGGATAAGCATAGATCTCGAAGCTAAATGAAAATTTCAATTACGCCAATCATTTGATTGCAATAAGCGCATAACAACGATAGAATCGCATCAATTAAAAAATAGATGTCAATGTTTTCTCTGAAAACAATTCAGCTTATACTGGATGAGCAGCAAGTCAGATACACTGTATTCAGAGTGTCGCAGGACGGCCTGCTACCGTATCGGCCGGACCATATACCGTTATCTTTCTTCTCATTCTCCAGCAAAGACATAAGAAAAGACACTATCTTTATAGGACTACGAGGTAGGAAGCATGATGGTTCTGATTTTGCATGTGAAGCAATTACAAAAGGCGCTAAAGTTGTAATGATCAATAGTAAAAAATCACTCAAGCTATACAAATCCTTAGGAGAGCACTCGGCATTCGTAATAGTGACGCAAAATACGATAAAAGCATTTCACGTTATAGCTGAATATAAGCGGAATGCTATGAGTGGAATAGTCTTATGCCTTACGGGAAGTTACGGAAAAACTACTATCAAGGAAATGATAGTAAGCGGTCTGAGAAAAGTTTTAGCGAATGCATATTACGATGAAGATGTTCTTTGTACTCACGTTGCAGAAAATGAAGGTAATAGAAATACTATGATAGGAGTAATGCAAACTATCTGTAACGTTGATAAAGATCTGAAATGCTTGATATTAGAAGTTGGAATGAGTGAAAAGGGCGAAATAAAGGAAATGGTAACATTGGCAAAGCCTGATATATCAATGCTAGTCTCAGTAAGCAGCGCGCACGTCGGATCTTTTAATACAATTCAAGAGATTCATAAGGCAAAACTCGAGGTCTTTCATGAAAAATGCCTATGTATAGTGAATATGGATATTAATTACTTTGATGAGGTTTATAGTTTTCTTAAAAAAAGTGAAAGAGAGATCATTCTTTACGGTGGAGCAGGGACAGAGTATAGGCTTAGAAATTTCACTTCTCACTTCACTAAAGAAGCTTTTTCTACGGATGTAGAAGCAGTTGTATGTGGTAATACGATGAAGTATACAATAGGTGATATAGGAAATCATATTGTAAGTAACAGCATCGCGGCGTTATGTGCAATCTCCTCCGTATGTAAGGTATTAGATATAAGCAATTATGAGAGTATACTTTTTGAATGCAGCGATATCTTTCAGGAATTTAAAGCACTCCAAGGACGAGGAGCTGCAACTTTCTGCAATATAAAAACGGAACGCTTCTTATTATTAGATGAATCATACAATAATCCTCCAAATGCCATTATGGCAATGATTGATAGAGCGATTATGTTTGGGAAAGCGATGAATGGTAGAACGATCGCCGTGCTTGGAGATATGGCAGAACTTGGAAACTTATCTCACAAAGAACATGTTAGAGCTTTGACGTACGTTGCTGATAGCAGTGTAGATATGGTGTTTTTAGTAGGAGAACACATGAAGGATGCATTGTCTACGATAGAACAAAAGAAGAATTTTCGGCTTTTCCATACTAATGACGAGATAATAAACGAGTTGAATAACGTGTTACGCCAAGATGATGTGCTTGTTGTGAAGGGCGCAAGGACAATGGCTTTAAATGAGATTGTAGATGCTTTCGCGCGAAAATAGCAGCGGTGATAAGATATGTGTAAGTCTTCTCCACTACTGCTATACACGCGTCAAAGTAGTTCTTTGCATTCACAAGCGTAGTACATTGCTCTGAACGTAAGTAGTACGTTTATTTGATGAGAACACTGATCAGTATAGTCACTATCTTTCAGCGCACTGTCACAAATGGTATTAGTAGAAAATACCTTAAACGTACCACTTAATTCATATACTACGTTTTCGCTACACTTCCTTTCTTCATCATCTCTTGCCTTGAGAATACATCTGACGTTCCTTATAGTTAAACGGCAGATCAGTAAATATAGAAACGTCGAGATCGTAAATACTAGGTCTTTTTACCTCTACCCTAGCAGTAAATTTTTTTTCTAGTTTCATCTTATAATCAATAAATTCCTTTTCTAGTTTCATCTTATAATCATCAAACTTCTTTTCTAGCTCCATCTTGTGATCAACAAATTCCTTTTCTAGTTCCATCTTGTAATCAACAAATTCCTTTTTTAAATTGATATCGTTAGGCAAGGCGCCAATTTCTCGCTGAGAGTTGTTATTCTCTTCTTGAGAAGTAACGCACTCAAGAGTTTTCACTTCACTATCAACAATAGCTCTAGTGCGAAGTGGTAATTTTGAGTCTTTACACGGAAATGAGCTTGCTATTCTACTTTCTCTTCTATATACTTTGTATATGCCTTTTGTTATCCCCTTTTCAGTTATGTAATCGGGGAATGCAAGTTGCATTTGCTTTATCTTTTCTTTCATAATAGAAATGATGAAGGTTAAAAATAAGATAAAAGTCTCCAGGGTCAAATATACTGAGACTTCTATCTTGAATATTCATAGTACCATCAGGTGTGTAAAAAAACTAGGGCGGTACCTATTTTTTCTTTTTCTTTCATCTGAAGTATCATTATAGCAACAACAAGAACTTACTAAATTAGATATCGCTCTCTGCACACACGAAGGTACTATCTCTCTTTTCAATATCGCTCAGGGAAGCAACTCCAACCTAGCCCGTTCCTTCAGCTCCTCTATAATCAAATAATTGCGCGATAAAACGCTAAGAAGTTTAATGATTTTGCGTAATACAATCTCTCTTTTTAATACTTACCGTGGCAATGTTTATATCGTTTTCCGCTACCACACGGGCATTCTGCATTACGTCTTATGCCGCTATCACTATTTACGACATTACTCGTTTTTAGCTTCTCCTCCATCGCAGCATCTTTATTCTCATAATATCTAATAATCATAAATATTCTCTCTGCCATAGCGTCGTTTATGTCATTTTTCATTTTCTGAAATGCATTGAACGCCTCGATATTATATTCATGCAGTGGATTCTTTTGGCCATATGATCGCAGATTGATACCGATTCTCAAGTACTCTAAAAACTTCAAATGCTCTCTCCAAAATGCATCAAGGATACTAAGTAGGGTATTTTGTATCGTAGTGAGAAATTCGTCATTCTCTTCGCGCAATTTCACTATGATATCACTAGTAAAATCCACTAATCCTTCAGCAATTTTTTTAGAATGGCTTTTAGAATGTCGGTTATCTTGTATCGACATTTTATATTCCTTGCCTATCAACTCACTTACAAGAGTTTGAATTTTATCAACATCAAATTCATCACAACTCTCATCATACGAGTGCTCTACAAGTTTTTGGAAAAACGCAGCAATAGTAGCATTGATATCATCATTTAGAAAATCTCCTCTAGTGAGATACTCTAATCGCTTTGCATATATTATTTTTCTTTGCTTATTAATAACGTCATCGTATTGAATCAAGTTCTTTCTTAATTCGAAATTGCGCATTTCTACCTTTTGCTGCGCTCTTTGTATAGCTTTCGTGATCCAAGGATGTGTAATAGCTTCATTTTCCCGAATGCCTAATTTTTGCAAAAATACCGATAATTTAGCAGATCCGAAAAGCTTCATTAAATCATCTTCTAATGATAAGAAGAATATACTACGCCCTGGATCGCCTTGCCGTCCTGCTCTACCTCTAAGCTGTTGATCTATCCTTCTAGACTCATGTCTTTCAGTACCTATTACTAGTAATCCTCCTAGTTCTTTCACTTTATTCGCATCTTCATTATGTTTATCAAATTCCTCAACTTCTAACGGCATTTTACCGCCAAGCTCTATGTCAGTACCTCTACCGGCCATATTGGTGGCAACAGTAACTGCTTTTATTCTTCCTGCATCACTAATAATCTCTGCTTCCTGCGCATCATGTTTTGCATTTAGCACTTTGTGCGGAATATGTTCTTTTTCAAGTAAATTGGAGATCAGTTCTGATTTTTCTACGCTTACCGTACCTATTAGCACAGGCTGTCCTTTCGAATGCGCTTTCATAATTTCACTCACAATCGCTTTATTCTTCTCCTTCTCTGTTCTGAAGATCACATCTTCTTCATCCACTCTGATCAGTGGTTTATTTGGTGGAATTTTACGTACATTAAGAGAATATATTTCCTGTAATTCGCGCTCTTCTGTTTTCGCAGTACCTGTCATTCCTGCGATTTTATCGTACATCCTAAAATAATTTTGCAGTGTAATTGATGCGATAATTTCATTTTCCGGCTGTATTGCTAGTCCTTCCTTAGCTTCTATTGCTTGATGCAGGCCATCTGAATAGCGTCGTCCTTGCAAAACACGACCGGTAAATTCATCAATAATCATCGCTGTGCCATTCTTCACAATGTAATCTACATCTCTTTTAAAGAGTTTTTGAGCTTTTAGCGCTTGTTCAATATGATGAAGTATATGCAAATTCTCTGCATCGTAAAGCTTACTATCTTGAGCTATAAGCTTATGTTTTATTATGATACTTTCTACATTTTCTGCGCCATCATCTGTTAGCTGAACAGATTTATTTTTATGATCTACTTCATAATTTGTAGCAGTGAGGAGGGAGGTGATATCATTTATTCTCTGATAAATTGCGGTATCAGTTGCACTAGCGCCAGAAATGATTAACGGAGTACGTCCTTCATCTATCAATATACTATCTGCTTCATCTATAATTGCGTAATAATGCTGTTCTTGCACCATATCTATCAATTTATAATGCAGATGATCTCGTAAGTAATCAAAACCAAATTCGCTATTAGTACCGTAAATAATATCGCTTCTATACGCAGCACGTTTCTCGGTATTACTCATAGTACTCAATACGCACGATACCGATAATCCAAGGAAATTATAAATTTTCCCCATTGATTCTGAATCTCTTCCTGCTAAGTAGGGATTTGTAGTAATAATATGAACGCCTTTTTCTAGTAAAGCATTTAACACAGCTGCAAGAGTAGCAACGAGTGTTTTTCCCTCACCTGTAGGCATTTCTGCTATATCTCCGTCGTGCAATACCATTCCTCCTATAAGTTGAACATCAAAGTGTCTTTTTCCTATACTACGTACACCTGCCTCTCTTACGAGAGCGAACGTTTCCGGTAACACTTCATTTAAGACGCAACCATTGCTAATTTTCTGCTTTATTGTAGGAACATATGCAAACATTTCTGCATCGGTCATTTTTTGAAATTTTTCCTCTAAAGCATTAATTTGTCCAACCACTTCATAAGCATTCTGTATATACTTCTTATCGCTATTTTTTGAAAAAAAGCGCTTGAGGAATTTCAGAAACATGCCAAAAAATATATTAATGCATAAACATCACGTAAGGTTAGCATCTCACATATGCTGGTATTTTACAACAACTTACATATCTTAAGTTCGTTCGTAACATAATGATCGTCACGATAGAACAAGCACATCAGAGTATCGTCACACTTCTCGAGTACAACACCTACCAGCTGTTCTTTATAGTATATGTGTAATCTTTCAAAATTATTGAAAAATTCAAGAGGATAATTATCGAGTAATAAGATCTTCTTATTAGATTTACCTAAGAATTTTACTCTTGTAGTGACTTCTTGTCCTATGAAGCATCCTTTACCATATGACACTCCTATATCTGCAAAACCTATCTCATGAGGACAAAACTCATTCGAATGAAATCCATTTCCAAACGATGGAATACAACTTTTAAACAGTATTCTACAGTAATTCTTATAGTATAATTCAAATTTTTCTTCTTTCTTTTCAATTTCTTTATCTTCGATTAACAATCCTATACCTCTAAATCCTAATCCTTTTCCTCTTGGATCTTCTGAATACTGCGTCACAACACATCTTCTTACTTTATTATCTTGTCCTATACACTCGTACTTATCATTCAGTTTTACTTTCTCTTTTCCTATTATTACAACGCTTTCTTCTTCCTTTATTTCTACCTTACTCCTTAAAACATATTTTTTTATTACATCTTTTATCTCTTGTACCTGTTCTTTTGATACATCCATCTTTATACTCTCTTCTCCTTCTTTATATACAAAACTATCATATAATATCTTTCCAGTATTACTCAGCTGGAAAGCGTATACAGCATTATCACAAGAAGCTTTATATACATCGTTTGTAAGTATATTTTGAAGAAAAGCAGCCGCATCTACTCCATATACCGATAACACCACTCTTTCTTTATCAAGTAAAAGCATCCCTATGTTACGATAATTCTTTTTAAGAAAGCATGAATTTTTTCTATCATACTATCTGTTACAGTATGCTCTGCGCCGTTATCTATAAATAATTCATATTTTATATTTTTTTCATCTAGCGCGCTCAAGGATTGCTTCATCTGTTGTAGTGGTATTACCGAATCCAAACTTCCATGACAAAAAAGAATTGACGTTTTTTTATTTATATTATCCGCTCTAACTGAATCTATTGTTCTAGCTGGAGTTACAATCAGACCGGACATTCCTATAACAGCACGCGGTACTTCCGGTAAGATCTTAGCTAACTCCCATGCTAGCATTGCACCTTGTGAAAATCCGGTAAGAATGATATTGCGTTCTCGCACATTATGTTCTTTTGCTTTTTCTAGCACATATGCTAACACATCAGAAGCAGCATTGCATGCTAATTCTTGCATCATACTCTGAGTGCTATTTCGTAATGAAAACCACATACGCGCATCACGCTTCCAAGGCGCTTCTTCAAATGGCGCAATACCATCCGGACAAATCGTATCTACATCAGATAGGCCATACATAAACGAAGTAACAACACTTCTCATGTTAGCGCCATTCGCGCCGTATCCGTGAAATGAAAAAAGAAGACATTTTTGCATAAACACCGTCCATACAAATAATAAAGAGTATGGTGGGCTTAAGAGGAGTTGAACCTCTGACCTCACGCTTATCAGGCGTGCGCTCTAACCACCTGAGCTATAAGCCCTATGCAAGAGATAACCTACACGAATAGCTGGAAATTTCAAGTACTATAGCCGAAACAATCTCATAATACTTACATATCTCACATATTTACATTGTGAAATACCTTTTCTACATCGTCTAAATCATAGAGAGTAGCTAGCATTTTCTTTATTATATCTATATTTTCATCCTCTAATGTCACGGTAAAAATTGGTCGCCACTCTATTTCCCATTCTTTAGGCGTACCAAAAGCTGAAATCAGCGCTTCTATCACATCGTGTAATGCATCCCATTTTGTAGTGACCTCATAAAATGATTCTAATTCAGTGCAATCTATAACATGAGAAACAAGTGCGCTTTCGATAAAAGAATCAAATGACACCGATTTATCATATAGCAATACTCCAACTTTATGAAACATATGAGAAACACTGCCAAGTTCTCCTAAATTGCCACCAAATTTAGTAAAAACTGCTCTCACTTCTCCCGCTGTTCTATTTCTATTATCAGTAACAGTTTCGACAATTACTGGTATACCGTACGGACCATACCCTTCATATCTGACTTCTTCTTCATTATTCGTTGCTTCTTCTTTACTTTCCATAGCATTTAATATTACATCCTTAGGTATATTTTCTTCCTTTCCTAACGCAAGGGCAGTTTTCAATCTAGGATTCGATGATGGATCTGTGCCAAAAGTAAGCGCACCTTTTATAAGTTTTACAATTTTAGTAAATACACGAGCTTTTTTTCGATCTTGTGCATTTTTTCTATGCATTATGTTCTTAAATTTGGAGTGGCCTGCCATTTTTTTAATCTTTAATTTTTTTATCGATCATTTCTTGCATTACCGATATAGATTTTATGATAGTAGGGTCAATACTGGTATCGCCTAACATCGCATCCAGCGCGCAATCCAATTCCACACTACTGCTTTGCTCGCCTATATCATCCGTTTTATCATTATCTAAGTCTAGCAGAAATAAAGCAGATCGATTTAATTGATCGTTCTTCATTCTATTATATAAGACATCTGAAGTATCAACTTCAAATGGAATTTCAATATCAGCAGCAATACCTACACCATTTATAGGATTACCGGATGGCGATGAAAATGTAGAAATTGTGAGAGTAATACCAAAATCTTGAATTGGAAAAAGCTCTTGTATCGATCCCTTACCGAAGGTTCTTGCGCCAAGAAGTACAGCTCTATCATTATACTTTAACCCCGCGATCACTACTTCTGATGACGACGCCGAAAGTCTGTTCATCAATACTATCATAGGACATCCATCTGCAACATCTATCAGATTATCCGAATATATTGTGTTTTCCATACCATCTCCTTCTGATATTTTTATAATTGGTAAATTTTCTTTTAAAAATAAATTTGCAACATTTATTCCTTCGCTGAGTAGTCCACCGTTATTATATCTTAGGTCTAAAATCACACCTTTTATTTCGCTTTCTCGAAATGCTTTTTCTATTGCCCCTTTCAATTGCGTGGACAAAG
This sequence comes from Candidatus Fokinia solitaria, assembly GCF_003072485.1. Taxonomy (NCBI): domain Bacteria; kingdom Pseudomonadati; phylum Pseudomonadota; class Alphaproteobacteria; order Rickettsiales; family Candidatus Midichloriaceae; genus Candidatus Fokinia; species Candidatus Fokinia solitaria. Next base: position 400,398 of record NZ_CP025989.1, on the reverse strand, counting down.
AATCGGCAAATGTATGGATCTTTATGTATAGAATCTGAAATTTACCGCTTATTCTTTTTATATGAAATTGTTCTCTCTTGATTTTTGTACTTTGTGGCACAAATTCTTTGATATCATTCCCTCTCAAAATACGAAGGACTACTTTATGTCCTGTACTCATCTTTTCTTTTATCGCAGATATAGAAAGGGTGTTTAAATCGTAATTATCGATCTGCAAGATCTTATCGTTTCTCTGTATACCAGCTTTGTATGCAGGACTATCGTGTAGCACATACCTTACTCGGCCTAAATCCTCCTTGCTAAAAGAATATACTATACCAAGCCCTACTACGACAGAACGTAATTTATCTCGAAATACTTTTAATTCAGAATGTGATACAAATTTAGAATCTCGATCCAAAGATTTAAAAATACCAGCGACTGCGGCTTCGATGATCTTCTCTCTAGGAAGAGTTGTCATATAGCTACCTTCTATTGTTCTTATTATTCCGACTAACCCTGATTCTCCTATTTCTGCAGAGAACGCCACTTTTGAAAGAAAGAGGCTCAATATGAGTAAAACTCGACAGAATCCTGCCACCGACATTTTGTAAAAAGTGAATCTACGCCATTTCACGTATATGCATATATTTACCACGCTTTCAAGTAAATAGTATAATCAACTCTTTTTTCTTGATAAAGCTAATATGCCTTGCCGAACACTGTTAAAATCCCGTCTTCTGTACCATTAAAAATACATCTTCCTCTTTTATCTTTATCTATCAAAGGTATACAACGCGGAGTTATATGATATTTTTCTTTTAGCATTTTCTCTATCTCTTCATCTTCTTTCCAAAACGCTCTAAGAAAACCGATATCATGCTTTTCATTATTCAGTATATCTAAAAAATCGCTTCTCGAATTTACTGTAACTATATTGCTGTCGATGAATTTTTGAGTTTTATGCAACATGCCGCTTTGAATCTCTGACAAAATCTTCTCCGCTTTTTGAATAAACTCAGCTTTGCTTGATACTGCTTTAGAAGAGGGGATATGATCTCGTCTTGCAACGCACACGTTTTTACTCATCATTTCTCTTTCTCCAATCTCAATTCTGATAGGGACGCCTTTCTTTATCCAACTCCAAATCTTATTGCCAGTACTTTTCATAGAAGTATCGATCAGTACTTTTATAGGCTCATTACAAAATTTACTCGCCTTTAATTCTAGTGCAATTGATTCACAATATTGCATAATGTTGCTGCTTTGCTGCGCATCATGAATTATCGGAATAATTACTACATGGAGTGGAGAAATTTTTGGCGGCAATACCAAGCCATCATCATCACTATGTGACATTATCAATCCTCCGATCAATCGCGTAGATACTCCCCATGAAGTTGTCCAGGCGAATTCTTCTTTTCCAGCGGATGAAAGAAATTTTATTTTAAATGCTTTCGAGAAAGTCTGCCCGAGAAAATGAGAGGTACCGGCTTGTAGTGCCTTTTTATCTTGCATCATCGCTTCTATACAATACGTATTCTCAGCACCAGGAAATCTTTCTCCTCGCGTCTTTTCTCCAACTATTACCGACATTGCTAAAAACTCCTCAACAAATGTCTTGTAGACGTCAAGCATCTTATTCGTCTCTTCTATCGCTTCTGCAGCAGTAGCATGGACAGTATGTCCTTCTTGCCATAAAAATTCACTTGTTCGGAGAAATATCCTAGGACGCATTTCCCATCTGACTATATTAGCCCACTGGTTACCGAGTATTGGTAAATCTCTATATGAATTCACCCATCTTGCAAAAGCTTCTCCTATTACTACCTCAGATGTAGGTCTTATTACTAAAGGCTCTTCTAATTTTCCACTTGGTACTAACTTATTCTGAGAATCTACCTCTAATCTGTGATGTGTAACAACAGCACATTCTTTTGCAAATCCATCTATATGCTCAGCTTCTTTAGCCATGTAGCTAAGGGGTATAAACATCGGAAAATAAAAATTTTGATGTCCAGTTTCTTTTATCTTCTTATCAAGTTCTTTTTGTATATTTTCCCAGATAGCGTACCCCCATGGCTTTATGATCATACATCCTCTTATTGGTGAACTTTCCGCTAAATCAGCCATTTTCACCACTTCTTGATACCACTGTGAATAGTCCTCAGCTCTAGTAGGGCTAATCGCATTCTTATAAGATGACGACATATATCAATAAACTTTTTTACTACAAATCAGTATAGATGAAAGCGGTAATTGTCAATTCGATGCAATACAATCACTTCTTTCATTAGATGAAATTTTTCTTATTACTCCGTAAAATAGCGACAATGACTTTACATCTACCTGTTGAATAAGATTATATTTTCCTCTATGCTTCACCTCATGCATATGTATTAAATCGTAAACAGACGTAATGAAGCAGGCTAAATCTCAAAGACACGATACTTTACAGGAAGAGGTAGTATCAGTAAGTAGAGTGGTGAAAGTGGTAAAGGGAGGACGACGCTTCTCCTTCCGCGCATTAGTTGTCGTTGGAGATAGAAAAGGTAGCGTTGGCATTGGTCTAGGTAAAGCGAATGAGGTGTCCGACGCTAAAGCAAAGGCTGCACATTCAGCACGTAGTAATATGGTAAGAGTACAGCTTAGAGATGGCAGAACATTACATCATATAATAGAATCCAAAAGTGGCGCAACAAAAGTGCTTATGAGACCAGCACAGCACGGTGCTGGCGTAATAGCAGGGCCTTCTTTGCGCGCTTTTCTCGAAGTATTAGGAGTAAAAGACGTTGTATCAAAATGTATAGGTAGTACTAATCCTTTCACTGTATTGTTGGCAGCTAAGAAAGCATTATTACAAAGTAGATCTCCAAGAGCGATAGCAGCAGCTAGAGGGATATCTGCATCTTACATCTTCAGAAATAGAACTGATTACGGAAGACTTCCTCAAGAAGAGAATGATAATAATAGCGCGCCCTCTGAAGCAGTAGAAGCAGAGACAAAGGCATCTGAGTAGATACGAAATAACTTCGAGGATAGTTTTTATAGAGTAGGGAGGAGACAAGCTTATGCCATAGCCATTTTTCTTGATGGTTGCGTATATCACGTCACATTAAGTTTTACATTACATGTCTATTCTACTTTTGATCGTGCTTGCTGCTGCTGCGCCTAGCTTAGCACCGTTTCTCTTCCTTTTCTGGTTATTCTGCTTATAGAGTGGCAATACAAAGAATAGCTGCGAAACAGATAGAGTGCGCAAATCAGCTTCTATGCTATAGCTATTTTCATGATTGCACATGTTGTCTCGCTTAATTTGATTTAATTTTTTTGCGTATACTATGTTTTTCGAATTCTGCCGCTTGCTCTGCTTCTTTCTTTATTCACCAGGATTAATTCCTTTTTTTCTTTTCGATCAGCTACTTCCTAATACTCTCATCAAAGAGCTTCTTTACCCTCTTCGTCATGAATCTAGTGGCACTCTCATTCTGTTTTCATTGCTTCCTTTAGTACTCGGTGTCTTCGTCTTCAAGCAAAGGCCAGTCGTTGTCAGACATAAGGATAGCGGTATTCGAAAAACTGCTCAATTAGGCTGGTGCTGGACGTACTTTTACTTCTCTTTCTGGGTACCTCTAATTCGAGGAGAGAAGCTTAGTATAGTTCTACTATACTTTATTAGCGGCTTTTTTGCTCCTAATTTCATTCTATCATTCATATATAACAAGCAACACATTACGAGGTTACTCACAAGTGGTTGGGTATTGGATGACACACCGGAAACAGAAGAATTTGCTCGTAGTAGATTAAACATGCGGTAAGCTCCTTTCTTACGTATGCTTCATTTCTCTCTCCGTTAATCGTACTAAGCACGTATTTTTATTTCTCTTAGAAAGATCAATTTCCATCTGACTTATTTCTTACCGCACTCACTATTCGAATCACTCCATAGGAAAGCTATAAGAGGTCGTACTTATATCATTTCATAAGACAAGAACTCAGAATGCATAACTGTCATCTTAAGGATTAGAATGAAATCCATCTATTTTCAAAAAATCATTAAAGATATCTTAAATTCGTCTTATTTCCTTGATATCTCTTCTTTTTATCGAAAAATTACAATACATAAATAAATTCATTAAGATATTTCATTAGTTCATATTTCACGATATAATACAATTGTATAAATTAATTCTAACTTTACAATTCGATTGCATTTTAATACAATTAATATAATTAAAGTTAATATTAACACTCTCTAATGCAAAAGAATAACATCAAAAAAAGCGAGTTACATCTCTTCATAGAAGAGGCGCTTCAAAGTGGTAAGAAAGAGATAGATTTTCAAAAATTTAATGGTGGAAGACAGATAAAAGAGGAAATATTGAGCGACATAGATTTCTCTGGTTGTGTAATAAAAAATCTACATTGCGCGACTTCTGTATTTAGAAATTGTCAATTCGATGGCACTCGCTTTCGAAATTCTCACTTTACCAATTGTGCTTTTCCAGATTCTGATTTTTCCGGCGCAATTATAGATTCACCATCTAGCGATAAACATCATCTCTTTAATATTCATGAAAAAGCATCTTTCCCCTCCTTGCCTGAATTAAATAATCAAAATAATGTAGTAGCGCAAAATCAAGGATTTAGAGGAGCGTTCAAAAATTTCAGAGAAGGGGTGAAAAATCTAATTGTAGGAGAAGCAAGGGTTAAAATTTCAAAAGAAGAATTATTCTCTGCTACAACATTCGATGCCAAACAAAAAGCTTCACCAGAATGGATTTTTGATGAAGATCTACGAAAAAGACATCATAAAGCTGTAGAAGAAAAAAGGAAAAATGTCGCAGAATGCCTAGAAGAATTATGGAGTATAACAAATTCACAGAATAATACTGATCCTCATCATTTTCAAAAGATCGTAGAAAAAGATATGTCTGCTGAAGAAATGAAAATATTGTTTGATGCGCAAAGCACTATAAAAAGCATTAATACATCAAATAAAGTATCAGAACGATTATTAGACGTGATGCAAGCATATAATACGGCAAAGACTGAACTTGTGCTTGCTGAAAATGATATAAGGAAAGCGCAATTACAATACGTAGAAGAGAAACAAGAAGATATCGCGCCTAAAACGCAATATTCAATTCAAGATGAAATAGAACAGGGAAAAACTTATAAGAATTGCATATTTCTAAATACGCATATACTTGGCGCTGATGCAGAAAATAATAAAGAAACAGTATTTGAAAACTGTATATTCTTAAATGATATTGAAGTGACGAAGAAATTCGGCGCTGTAAAGTTTATCGATTGTAGAAATACAATTGATCATGAAGCAAAGAAATGCATAAAAGACGATATCACAAGGAAAATTGAGCATAGCGCATCTATTGAAGACGCGACAATAAATAAGGATGGCGACATATTTCTCAGTGTACAAAGTGATGATGTTTTCTTGGATGCACAAGAAAAGCCATTTCTAAAAGAAAAGGTTGATTCGCTTACAGAAGAGCTTTTCAGTCAATTACCGGAAGAGGGCGGACGGTTACGGTTTACAAATTGTATTGGTAATAAAATTGAGTTCAAGAACTCTGCACTTCCTATGAAATTCAATAAGGTGAAGGCAAAAAACATAACATTCTTAGACTCGCTTGTACCAAGTTCTTCATTTATATCTGTAAAGGCCGATAGTATTCAGATCAAAGATACTAAGATGCAGTGTGGAAAATTTCAAAAATGTACCTTTGGCGCTTTTCAAGCACAAGATTCTAATATGCAACTTGTAAACATAGATAAAAGTAACAGAATAGATAGTAAGATAGAGATCGGTAGTACCGATATGGGAATGGGGATTCTAGCTCCTACTATCGATAAAAAGGCTACTGTATCGCTCAAAAAGCAAGATACTCTCGCGCTTAAATTGCACAAAAGACTCAAGAGTGCAATCAAGGACAAAGGCATTATTTCAGAATATAAGGATTTAGACAAAAGGAAGAAGTTAGTGAAATTATATGATTATGCTAAAAAAACTTCTCAAACATTAGATGCTGCCGCAACAGTAGGGGTAATTCATGAAACATCTAATAAAATTGGCATCGGTACATTAGGAAAAGCTACAGCTATACTTGCAGGACTTGCGGTAAAAGCATACCAAGCGAGATACAATTCTAAAGAAATAGGAGACAAAGAAAAAGCAATTATTGTTGCCGCTGTAGCTAATGAAGTAGCCAACAATATCGGACATTATACAGCAAAACTCGCATTGTACTGCGCAGTATCATCCCTTGCGCAAAAGGCATTAGGAGGTAATACCGAACTCACAGGAAGCTTACTTGCTATCACAGCAGTTAGCAAAGAAGTAGCAGAGAAATCTGCAAAGACTAAAATGTACGATAAATTGTTGGAAGGAGAAGAAAATCCTGAAAAGATCTTCGATCGCGCATCACGAAAAATTGCCGTAAAAGCTGCTGCTGCTTCTGCTGTACTAGTTGCTGTCGCTACATTTACTAAAATAGCTGCTGCTGGTGTTGCTACCGCCGCAATCGCTACTCTTACTTATAACAAGATAAGAAGCATGTATAAATTCCGCGTGAGACAGCAGCAGATAGCGGCACAACCTAGCAGAATTATACTGAAAAAATCAGATACTAAGTCAACGCAATTAATCCGTAATATATAATACACTAGTCACAATATATACGCGCTCATTTATCATAATATCATCTCCAACTACTCTACCTATCATGGATCTACCTACAGGTGAGTAGGCGGATATTACTCCTTTTTCCGGATCCGCTTCATAATTTCCAGCAATAGTATATCTCATCTTTACCTTAGGTGTATCTTCGCTTTCAAGCTCCACTGTAGCACCAAATCTGATAACGTCAGTCTCAGTGTTAGGTATTATAACTTCAGCGCGACTAAACTTACTTTCTAGATCAGCTATCTTACTTTCTATCATACTCTGCTTTTCAATAGCGGCGTGATATTCCGCATTTTCAGAAAGATCGCCATGAGATCTTGCTTCTGAAATTGCCGCAACTATAGATACTCTATCTATTGTCTTAAGACGATGAAGCTCTTCTTTTAAAGCATTATAACCTTTTTGCGTAATCAAGAACCTTTGCATATACAAAGCATGAATCTATAAACACACGTAGCTTATGATGTTATAACTTAAAGGTTATATAATCAACATTTTATCATATTATTAAGACTATTGCTTTGCGCATTAGAAAGAGTTTTCGCTGCATAAATGCTTTAAATCATTGATTCTACAATTATCAGCGGTAAATCTCACTTCTTGCCATGTATCTAGTAATTCGTTATCAAAACAGCGGATTATATGTATTGCACTAATACCTTTTTCTCTTTTTCTTGACACTCATTGATCATTATTTCCTTGAAGCATATACTATATAAATATACATTAATTTATACTAATAATGTTAAATAAAAATAATACTAAAAGCAATGAAGATAAATTCAAAAGCAATGAAGATTTCTTCAATAGCGATATAACGCGAGAAGTTATTCACGAATATTGCGAGATAATTTTACCTCTTGCTCCTGATATATTAAAATTCTTCCTCCACAAGAATGGAAATGTACCTCGAATGGAGTTAATAAAAAAATTTCCTACCCTCACTTCTTCTCGCGACTTAGATAGAGTTGTTGAGAAGTTACGACATACTCTTGTTGGTGAAGCACCATATCTGCCTGATTATATGCTATTCAATCGACATGTGCATGATGCAATACGTTCTATAGCGGTGCCAATTTTCATGGAGGAAGCGCAGATGATGCTGCAGAATCAAGCAACTCCACATCATGTTACATCGAATCATCTACAACAACAGCAAGTTGCTGCACCAAGTCCTGAACAAAGTCAGTGCGCGGCTCCACATAGCGAAATTCATGATAACAGTGCGATGCATTACTCCGATTCTGATAGTATTGACTAAGCTTTCATCGTAGTATCACGTACAAAGTATTGTGATGCTCTTGGAGAGAGTATCAACTCTCTCCATTTGTAACAGAGGTATGCGAAAATCTCATTTCGCTCCTTCTTCCTTTCTTTTTTCTTTCATCTTCGAATCTCATAAGTGCGATACAAAAACGGGTAGGGATGTTGATATTTTCAATCATCGTAAATACGAAAGTGAAAAGATCATCATGTTCAAAACGATCTATTGGCGCCTTCCTCCTGGACTCTTGTTGCTGTCATTTTGCACTACTTTCTGACTCCCTGCGGCTGTTGTGATTGCTCCTTCTGTTGCTGCTTGTTGGATTGTGCTGAAGCTATTTGCTACTCGGTATAGCACTTCCTCTGGTACGCTCTCTATCTGCTGCTGTTGCTGCGTCTGCTGTTGTTGCGACCGAGGTGACTGTTGCTGCTCTTCATTGAATTGCTGTTGCTGTACTACAAACGTATTCTTTTTACGCTCTATCTCGCCTAATAGATTATAGCACGCATTACGACTTTTATCTTGCACTTCCATTATTATGTCAGTAAACATTTCGCTGTTGCACGAAAGAAGTGTAGCAAGTCTGTGCGAACACTTTACGTACCTGTCTTCCAGATCTTTTGCCGCTTTTTCCAAATCTTCCTTAGCATTCATTTTTTCCAAAGACTGTGTTATTTTTTCAATATACGCTTTTATATCTGCGCCAAGAAATTGTGGAATGTTACTATTACCTTGAAGCTTTGTCGTTACTTTTCTCTCATAAGAGTTGAGTGTTTTCTTCAGACTATCATCTTGAGAGATCGTTGCAAAGCTCTTTATTCCTCCTAAAAGATCTATCAGAGCTACAAAATCATTTTTTTCATCAGAAAATTTTTCGAAAGCAGTCATTATACTTTTGTCGATTTTCTCCTTTAAGTTCCGAAAATTCCCTACTTCTTTTGCACAAATCATTTTAGATACTGCTTTTTCAAGCTTTCTTATTCCTTGCGACAAATTTATCAGTTGCTCATAATTGTTAATATTTTCCTGAAATTCTTTCTTTTTTATAGAGAGTATCCCTTTTACAGCATTGTGCTCTAACTCGAGCATAATTGTGAATTTCGGATCTTTTTTGTGTATCTGGCTGCCGTATTGATCGATATCCACTAACATTTGCATCAAAGCAGCCTCATTTATTGTACAATATTGACTAGAAGTTATTATAGCAGTAATAGAGGCATCCATCGCCGCTCCTCGAGCCGCAAAACTCTTCATTTGATCCTGCCAATCTTTTGTTATACCATACTTCTCAAATGCTGATATTTCGCTCTTCACTACCTCTTGAAAGAACTTTCTTACCTCTACTGTAACAGGAAACCCAGTCTGATCTATACCTTGAGCTCTGTCTCGAACTAAGTCATATACTCTCGTCGCTACCTCGCCCATAATGTGCCCAATAAAATGCTCTTTTCTATCTTTCAAGTTATCCTGTTCTTCTACTTTATCAACATAATGTTGAGATATCATCTTATCAGTCAATATTGCAAAGTCATCCGCCATTTTCTTAAGTATCACAAAATGAAGCGAAGGTGGAAATTGGTTTAAAAAGTCTTCAACCATTTTCTCTCTCTTTATTACCAATTCTGCCCCATTGTAACAGTAAGCGAATCTATGCATAAGTTCATGCACAAGGGTAGACACTGTATAATGAGATCTATATCGCGAATCATCCTGAAATAGAGTAATCGAATCATTTCGTAAGTTATAAAAACCTCCACGAATATTCATTCTGAGAGGAGCAAGAGTAATAACATGAGGGCGGTTATTAGCTGATAATGCTGTAAATAGCGCTTTTAAAAAATCTTTATCTTCATTATTTTCTTTTAGCGCTATTTCGAGAAGTGTTCTATTCTCCTTTAATACATTACTTACTTCTTTTTCTCTGATGTAGTTTAATTGATCATTATATCGCTTTATGAATTCTCCTTTTTTTTCCTCATGTGATGCTTTTAATCTCTCTACTGTCTCGATTGGTAGTCCATACTTCTGCGCCTCCAATACCATATCTCGATAGTGCTTAAGTGTCTCATTATGCGATATAAAGTGCACAAGGCTACGATAGAACAAAGAATGATACGCTTCATAATCTAGCTGGTATACGAATTTTCCTGCTATTCCTGCAAGATTGTCATCATTCTGCTCAGCTAACTGCCGAAAAGCAGCTTCATCCTTGAGCAATACTTCCATCAATTGACTATTATTTTTTCCTTGCATATACTATATAACAACATATTAGATTGATATTTATAATGATAGATAAAGATAATACTAAATACAAGAAGAACGCATCTGAATATGAGACGGTACATGGAATTGTTCACAGATGCTGTAAAACAATTCTACCTATCTCATCTGAGGTATTAGAACTTCTTCTTCATAAAAGCGGAGATATATCTCGGAAGGAGTTAGCACAAAAATTCCCAAAGCTATGGGGGCCTTTCAGTATACTTGGCGAAGCTGTTGAAGAACTGTTATGCACTCTTGATGGTAAGCCATATTACCTTCCTGACGCGCTACGAACTCATGGAGATCTGAATGCAGCAATACGTTCTATAGCGGTGCCAATTTTCATGGAGGAAGCGCAGATGATGCTGCAGAATCAAGCAACTCCACATCATGTTACATCGAATCATCTACAACAACAGCAAGTTGCTGCACCAAGTCCTGAACAAAGTCAGTGCGCGGCTCCACATAGCGAAATTCATGATAACAGTGCGATGCATTACTCCGATTCTGATAGTATTGACTAAGCTTTCATCGTAGTATCACGTACAAAGTATTGTGATGCTCTTGGAGAGAGTATCAACTCTCTCCATTTGTAACAGAGGTATGTGAAAATCTCATTTCGCTCCTTCTTCCTTTCTTTTTGACTTTTTCCTTTCATCTTCGAATCTCATAAGTGCGATACAAAAACGGGTAGGGATGTTGATATTTTCAATCATCGTAAATACGAAAGTGAAAAGATCATGTTCAAAACGATCTATTGGGGCCTTCCTCCTGGACTCTTGTTGTAGTTATTTCGCACTACTCCCTGCAGCTGTTGTGACTGCTCCAGCTGTTGCGGCTTGTCGGATTGCGCTACTTCCTGACTTTTCGATAGTGTTTTACTGGCTTTTTTCAGGTCTTCCTTTGATACTACATTGTCCTGCTGTTGCTGCGTCTGCTTTTGTTGCGACCGAAGTGACTGTTGCTGCTTGTCGAATGGCTTCTCTTCATTGAATTGCTGCGTCTGCTTTTGTTGCGAATCTTGTTGTGATAGCATTTGACTGCCCTCTATCTGCTGCTTCTCCCATTCATTCAAGTGCTGTTGAACTATTTCCGAACAATGCCCCTTTATCTGTTCAAGAAGAGCTTGTTTTAGCTTCTCTAGAACTTCCGTACTCTTTCCTGCTGCTTCTCTTTTCTTAGCACACTGCACTATTTCTCCTAGCAGTCTTAGCAGTGGTGCTTCTTCTGCATAGGAAATTGTCTTAACAATTTCACTAGAAATATCCGTAAACGAGTAGCGCCTTTTCTTATTATTTGCGTTTTCTTTAAATTTTTGTATTGTCTTTGATAGTGCCTTTTCTGCCTCACACAACTGCCCTTCGAATATCCCACATTTTTTCAATGCTTCAGTCTCATACTCGAGTATCTCTATAAAGAACTTCGCCGATTCGTTGTAAATCTTAGTTCCTCGAGAGTAGGTCCTTTCTATCTTACAATTCTGACTATAATCATATGTTCGTGTAATTACCTCACCGAAAATATGATGAAGAAAAGCACTTTTTTTCTCTGACTCTGGTGCATTTCGTAGCCTTTCTACATAACCATCAGATAGTGCACCACTGGTAAGGATTGCAAAATCGTTCGTCGTTTCCTCAAGTATTGCAGAATGTAACGAAGGCGGAAACTGCTCTAAAAACTCATCAAGCATTTTCTTTTTCTCTTCTATCAATTTTCCATTGTTATGTGTATGTGCTAGTTTATGTAGCGATTCATGTACTAGCATATTGATATCATAAAAACTTCTCCCTAATATAAGAGACGCGAACGTGTATTCTTGAAATAGAGTGATTGTATCATCTTCCGCAATATAGTATCCTCCTGCATTATTGTACGATTCCAATCCAAGATAAATAATATGAGGCTTATCAGCCTCGCTACGAGGTAACGCATTAAATATCTTTTGTAATAAGGGTGTTGTGGATCGTTCTTTTTCGAGCCGTTGAAAATTTTCGTATTCTTCTTTGAATCTTTCCCTCATCCCATCTTCACCATGAAAATAGCCCTTGTTCAAAGCATTTACATATGATACTATCTCTGGACGGTATATGAAGTTTCCGCGCTCTATACCAAAAAGCTTAAGTGCTTCGCTCTTCTGCATTTGTACCGCTATTCCATAAAATCCTCTGTAATCGTCATCCTTGAGAGAGTCAAAAACTCCCCTGTCCGTACCAGTAAAAGATTCATACGTTTTCCTTGCCTCGGTATTCTTATAAACAGATTGATAAAAGTCCTTTTCCGCATCATTCTTAAGAGAAGCATAAAATCTCTTTGACCAGGAATCAATAGATTGATAAAAATCTCTTTGCACAGCATCTCGAAGAGATTCATAAAAGTTCCTTTGAGACTCATCCTTATAAATAGATTGATAAAAGCTCCTTTGAGACTCATACTTATAAATAGATTGATAAAAGTCCTTTCTCGCATCATCCTGAAGAGATTCATAAAATTTCTTTTCTCCATCATTCTTAAGAGATTCATGGAAGCTCTCTCTTATCTTATCAAAAGATTCAATAGATTCTTCTCTTTGTTGAGAAGAGAGAGATGTATAAATTCTCCTTTGCACATCATTAAGAGATTCATAAGTTTTCCGTACCTCAGGAGAGAAATCTCTATAATTTAGCTTATCGTCAAAAGATATATAAGCTTTCCTTCCCGCATCACTAAGAGATTCATAAAATTCCCTTTGAGACTTATACTTATAAATAGATTGATAAAAGTCCTTTTCCACACCATTCTTAAGAGAATCATAAAACTCCTTAGGATCAAGAGACTCATAAAACTTCTTTCTTATATCATCAAAAAATCCTTCTCTTTTATGATAAAGACAAGATTGACAATCTACTCTTTGTTGCGCATCGAAAGAGTCGTAAAGCTTCCTTTGTCCATCATCGAGAGCTATTTGATAAAAGTTCCTTTGTTTATCATTGAGAACTGTTTGATAAAAGTTCCTTTGCTCACGATCGAGAATTGTTTGATAAAAGTTCCTTTGCGCATCATTCTTATAAATAAGTTGATAAAATTTTCTTGTAGGATTATCGAGACTTTGGTAGAATTCTCTTTGCGCATCATTCTTATAAATAAGTTGATAAAATTTTCTTGTAGGATTATCGAGACTTTGGTAGAATTCTCTTTGCGCATCATTCTTATAAATAAGTTGATAAAATTCTCTTTGAGCCTCAGTAAGAGATTGATAAAATTCTCTTCGTTCATTACTAAGAGATTGATAAAATTCTCTTCGTTCATTACTAAGAGATTCATAAAATTCCTTTTCTGTAATATTAGAAGGTTGGAATATTAGTTGATCATTATTTCCTTGAAGCATATACTATATAAATATACATTAATTTATACTAATAATGTTAAATAAAAATAATACTAAAAGCAATAAAGATAGGTTCAAAAGCAATGAAGATTTCTTCAATAGCGATATAACACGAGAAGTTATTCACGAATATTGCGAGATAATTTTACCTCTTGCTCCTGATATATTAAAATTCTTCCTCCACAAGAATGGAAATGTACCTCGAATGGAGTTAATAAAAAAATTTCCTACCCTCACTTCTTCTCGCGACTTAGATAGAGTTGTTGAGAAGTTACGACATACTCTTGTTGGTGAAGCACCATATCTGCCTGATTATATGCTATTCAATCGACATGTGCATGATGCAATACGTTCTATAGCGGTGCCAATTTTCATGGAGGAAGCGCAGATGATGCTGCAGAATCAAGCAACTCCACATCATGTTACATCGAATCATCTACAACAACAGCAAGTTGCTGCACCAAGTCCTGAACAAAGTCAGTGCGCGGCTCCACATAGCGAAATTCATGATAACAGTGCGATGCATTACTCCGATTCTGATAGTATTGACTAAGCTTTCATCGTAGTATCACGTACAAAGTATTGTGATGCTCTTGGAGAGAGTATCAACTCTCTCCATTTGTAACAGAGGTATGTGAAAATCTCACTTCGCTCCTTCTTCCTTTCTTTTTGACTTTTTCGTGCACTTTTTTCTCTCGTTAGATGTGCGCTCTCAACAGCTATATGCAAGTAAATCAAAGCAGTAAAGTATAAGATCAATACACGGCAAATTTCGATAAAAACGATATCGAGACGCTTTTTACATTTTTTTTAGAATTCTCCAATAAATCATTCGGCACTTTCCTTTCGAAAAATACACTTCGCATGATATAGCTAAATCTTATCGTGCTAAAGAAACGCGCAATCCTCTCAAAAAAAACAGAAGTCTCGTCATGCGTTATCGTGGAAATACGGAAGATATCATTAAGAAGAGTTTATACAGAATAGTGAAGCAGAATTACTTTCAACGTACTATAAGCGGGAAGACGCTTCTTCCAAATCTTAATACTATTTTTCATTTTATACTTTAAAAATCAGAATCGTGCACATCATCAACGTCATAATTTTCATTTTCTTGTACTGTACACTGATTTTGCTCAGTACTTGGTGCAGCAATTTGCTGTTGTTGTAGATTATTTGGCGTGATAGGTTGTTGAGTTGCTTGATTCTGCAGCATCATCTGTGCTTCCTCCATAAAAATAGGTCTCGTTATGGATTGCATTATTTGATTCACATATTCATCATAACGCACATAGTAAGGAAGGTAGTAAGGCTTACCATCAAAGGCATGCCATAATATCGTGACGTTATCCATCACCATATATGAATCAGTTATTTCGGGAAAATTTTCTACTAATTCCTGCTGAGAAACGACACCTTTTTTCTGGAAGATGAATTCCAAGACATGCGGTGCACGTGAGGCTAATTGTTCACAACATTTATGAATATTTTCACGTGCTACATCAGCATCAAAAAAGCTTTTATTGCTTTTGGCGTTATTTTGATTTAACATAATAAATAAAATAAGTATATAAAATAAGTATATGAAGCCAAGTAACGATAAGCAAGATCAAATTACAGCAGAACAAACAGAGATGAATTTATATAATAGAAGGAAAGAAGAAATTCTTAACAATATAGATGCGCAACAGCTAAACGCCAAACATGAAACTTTTAGTGGAATAAAAGCTCAATTTGTATTCGCACTAGATCGTGAATCATATAAATCAATACTCGATGCGCCTTACTCTGAGACGCAATTAAATGCCATCGTAGACTCAAAACTCGTTTATACTGAGCTGCTGAAGATAACAGAGACAAAAGATATTGCAGCTGAATTAGAGAGAAATAAAACGAACTTTCGAGATGCGACAAAAGAATTTATAGATCGAAAATTTTTTCAAGAGCTATGTGAAAAAAATACCTGATGAATTTCACGCTGTCCATCTTGGTACTATAGCATTGACGGCGATAGAAAGGGCATTTGATAGCAAGAAGAATTACATTGTTATACAAAAAAGGCTTTAGCTATAAAAGAGAAGGCTATGACTATGGCACCATAGTACATGAATTTATGCATAAATTTGATTGCCTTCATAATAACGGAGAGATACAGAAAACTCGAGAGAAAATGATTAAGGAGTTTTTGGCACAACAAGCCATATCTCATGCTGATGAAGCTTCAGCGCTTGGAGTGCTAACGAGAGACTTTATGATTTTGACTGAAGGAGTGCTTCATCCAGCTTATGCTGATGTACTAGAGAAAGATAGTACACCATCTCAATTCGCTCATTCTATAACAGGGGAAATATCTACGAATCTTTATAGTGAACTTAGACAACGGAAGAAACAACAGAACCTCTATAAAGCATCTCAACCTTGTGAGGAATCGATACAATTCTTTCAGAAAGTGATGGATGTAGAAAAAGCGCACTGGAAAAAGTTAGAACATGTGCCAAAAGATCTAATGGCGAAAATAGATGAATTGAAAGAAAATGCTCTAAAACGCGCAGAAGAAAGAAAGCAGGAAAACAGACCAGAGAAAAAGCTTTCTGAGGAAATTGTGAAATTTAGTATAGAGCAAGCCAGTAAAAAAGCTGCGGAACAACAGAAACAGGAAAACACTCAGAAAATACCACAACAACAAACTCAACAAATACTACAAAAAGTACAAGAAACTCCAAAAATATCACAGAAAGCACAATTGCAAGAGATAAAAGGGCAAAATTTCGGCTCACATAATTTTATTCGACAGTAACGGATTTAGCTAAATTTCGCGGTTTATCCACATTAAGATCTAGCATTTGTGCTATTGCTACCGCTAGAATTTGCCCTACAATTGCGTTAAGCAGCGGAGTAGAGAAGGGTAGATTTGAGGTATTTGCAGTATGAAAAGTGATGAATTCAGTACTATTATCATCAATTCGCCGATTAGTATCAAAAGCTACTACATTACCTCCTCTTGCTAAGACCTCTTGTACATTGTTTTTGATCTTGTCTCTGTATTCATCAAAGAAAGCAATCACGAGGGTTTTTTCATCAACAAGTGCGATGTGTCCGTGCTTCAACTCTCCTGATGGAATTGCTTCCGTTGGAATATATGTAAGCTCTTTGATTTTTAATGCGCATTCAACACCTGCATAGTATGACACTCCTTTTCCTATGATAAGTATTTTACTTACGGTAGCATATCGCAACAAAACTTCTCTGATGCTAGGCCATAACTCAAGCGTACTAGCTATATTCTTAGCAATTGTACTACATTCTTTACTTATTTCTTCGTTATTATATAAACCAAACAGCATCGATAATATTATCAGATGAGAGGTAAAACTCTTCGTAGAAGCAACACCTACTTCCACACCTATATCTACATGTATCAAGTATTTTGTGCTTTTTGCCAATCTGCTATGCAGGCGATTCACTATTCCTAAAGTATCGCATTCTCCTATAATATCTAAGCATTTTATGGTATCAGCGGTCTCACCGGATTGAGACACAAGAATGTAAAGCGTATTGTTACTGCGATGACGTTTTCTTATTGAAAATTCTGATGCAATTTCAGCACTAACAATACAACTAATGCCTCTTTCTAAAATTAGCTCTTTTATGATATTACAGGCATTGAATGAACTACCACATCCGATCATTACTATTTCATCATACTGTGTAATATCCATGTTCAAAGTTAGCAGCTTCTGCTTTATATCAAGATGTATAGACTGTACTATCTTTACCTGCTCATAAATCTCTTTCTCTGTATGTGTACTATATGTACCAAGTTCGGATTGCGTAATATTTTCCGCTTTAAAAGGAAGTAAATCCATAGATATAAAGCCATTACGTTGTTTTGAATATAAAATTCGCTCACTATTGCTGATGCAAAAAACTTCATCCGTTTTCATATGATAAGTAGAAGTCACAGTATGAGGAAATGCTAAAATATCAGATACTACGTAAAAGTCATCATCATCGGTCTTGCCAATTATCATCGGAGTACCAATACACACTACGATCATAACAGAATAGCGATGCGAAACTGCAATATAACTACCTATGCCTTTTAAGTAATTCAAAGTCGCAATCGCAGCAGCTACCGGAGTTTCACTTACTTTCATCTCTTTATCGAGTAATGCTGCGATGACTTCGGTATCTGTACCACTACTGAATTGATAATCGGAAGCAAGTGTGGATTTTAGAGTGAGGTAATTTTCTAAAACGCCATTATGCACCATGTATATGTCGTTTACATTGATTGGATGCGCATTACTTTCAGTAACAACACCATGCGTCGCCCATCTTGTATGAGCAATACCGATATTGTACCGCGAAACCTCATTGCTACTATAGTAGGAGGAGGCTAATTTCATTTCTAATTTCTTAACTTCTCCAACTGTCTTTATCAACTGTGGCTGAATATCTTCAAAAGAGGAAAACATCGCAACACCACACGAATCATATCCTCTGTACTCTATAAAATGCAAAGCCGTACAAAGCCTTTCCGAAATTGAATGAGCTTTTATATTTTTATCAAAAATCCCTACAATACCGCACATTTTCTACATATTTCGAATGAACTACATCTCGAGATAGTAGCACATCACACACAACAAAAGAAACATATTAGTAAAAATCCGCATCTGAGCCACCATCATCGTTCTCATCTATACCATTGCATTGCTGCTGTTGAGATTGAGCATCTGCATCACACTCTCGAGACACTTCAAGCGGCGCTGCTGTCGTTAATAATAATTGCATCTCCATAACAAATAACTCCATGCTAATTCCGTGAATTATCTTATTATAAAATGGAGAATACCGAATATTTTCAGGAATTATCTGAGAATGTCCGTACATTATTTTCCATAATGCAAAAAGATTATGCTGAAGATCATTATCTTCTAACTCATGCTTGAACTTATCTTCTATCTCAAAAGCATCTGCATCTTCTTTTTTTTCTAGAAGATAAAGCAGCATATCGATACTTCTCTTGGAGATATATTCGCATCGTTTTTTTATTTCATTATGTATCAGCGTCTCAAGATCATTTTGAGTACCATTTTGAGTATCGTTTTTAGCTATCATAAGAGCATTAAAAGATTTGCATGTAATAAGAAGAGTAACAGCTATAATATGAAAAAGAAAATCATACTATTGTAGTTTATATTAAAAGCGGCAGATACACTTATGTCATCTTTTGTTAATATTTCTTCTCTTATTTTATTACAAAATAAGAGTGAGATGCTTGTTAATATAATAAATAACTTCTATTATTATAAATATTAGTAAATATGTAATAGAAAGTTAATGCGCGCAAAACGTTTGTTTTCTAGTAGCAAAATGGTGGAAGAGATGAGGAAAAGTATTCAAGGTAGAAGAATGATAGCAGAAATAGAGAAAAATATTCAAAATAAAAACATAAAGAACTTTCTTCATAGTAGAGCTCTCTCATTTAATAAAGAATTTCGAAAATTGCAATTTGTGCGAGGTTTATTGCAATTTGCAAGAAATTGTGAAATTGATATACATTTTGCAGCACTTGAGGAAATATCTTCTATTAAGCAAACAGCTGGTGAAGCAATAGATATGATTGACGATATATATGCTGATCCGGATGCAGTACAGCGTTATTCACACGATAGTGCTTCCTCTGCTGCATCGTCGTCGCAATTCAGTACGATAAAATGTCGCACAGAGGAGGTATATACATTTCTCTTAAGATATCAGCAGCACCTTATGGCAAAATATCCACGCATAAGCAGTAGGTGTAATTTGTGAGGTTGTAAGATTTCAGCAGTATTTTAGTTGAGAGACGTTCTCTTTATAATTGTCAGTGAGAAAAAGAAGAGGTAAAGAAAATAGTCACAAAAACTTTACCTTTTCGTATGTGATATAAGAACTATTAAACTTATGCCATCAAAATGAACGTATAGTTTATCATTGAGTGCGTAAAAAAATTCTTCTGCAAAAACACGATTCTTAATATTCTTAGCTATTGCTATGATAGTTGTCAGTACAAAGAAGAGTGTCCTTAGACTCGTCGTGAGTATAACTTGAAATAATCTCAAGAATATATAATAAGAATATTAAACGATATATCGAAGCTAGAACATATGCGGCGTATGGTCATTCTAAAAATTCCAATATATAAATAGCACTAAAAAACTCTTAAAGAGAAGTGACAACTGTATAAGTGACATTGCATCGCATTTCCGCATTCGTATTGCATTTTATTCTTCGTATCTCATTTTCCATAATTTAAATTATCATACTGGCTAAAATATTCTTAATGTGAGTCGTGTAATTTACTTCTTGAAAAAAAATCATAGTAATAACTCTTTTATTATGGATTTCGATTTCGACCCTTTAGACGCTCAAGCGTTCGCTGATGCATTTGATCCTTTCGATTTAGATGATGTCAATATAAACGCTCAAGTGCTCGATAATTTAAATATGAGAGATGTACTAGTTATGTCTGCTATTGCGACAGCTATAATGGAGAGTTCATTACTATGGTATTGGCTGTTTTATGATAGCAACACTACAGCTAACATCACAGAATATAGTGAAGAAATTACACCTACACCAAGCGACTTGTAAAGTCATCTTAAAAGCAATGCATTATTTAGTTGAGTAATTCATATACTGGTATGATAACGTATCCGTTTCAGACTACATGAACGACGCTATGTTATCAGATCAGATACTATTCAGATGTTTTTTTTCTCGATAGAGTATCAACTCTAATGCTTGCTTTTTTATTTGCCGAAGTACTCGCACGCTGTATCTATAGCATTAAGTTTTTCCGCTTGTAATATAGCTTTAATAGCAAGATCCGCACCATAACTATCTGCCAATTCGATTAAAGATTCAGTCTTCCCTCCATATGGAAGCATATTATAAGTTGCTTTAGCAATATCTTCTTGATGTTTCTTTAATCGCTGCCTTCTCCTTAAAAGAGTGGCTGCATCCTCTCCGAAAAGCTGTCACGTTTTACCTCTTTACTCGCTATAAAAGGCCAATAGAAGGCTTTTATGTATTCTCCATAGAATCGGAAGAGATATTGTCCGTATTAGCTGCAGTAGTAGAAGGCTCCTCTTTTATTTTAGGCTCTTTCTTATATACTTCCCTATATATCTCTTTATAAACTTCATCATCGCCATCATAATCTTCTAGTACATCATTTTTGAAGAATGCACTTTTTTCGAAGAATGCTTTTTTTTCTTCGTCGGTAAATATTGGATTTTGCAGAAGAGTAGTCTTTAGTTCTTCTATGGTATACTCATCTCTATTTTTCAATTCATTATCTATTATTTTCTCTAACGTGTCTGGACTTGATAAGAAGAGAAGGTACATCAGCACCATCGATTCTGTATTCGATATCTGATCTTTAGGCATTTTGCGCTTTTTTACATATTGTAATAAATTCTGATGTACTAAACTCATGTAGGCCGCTATACAGAAAGCGTCGCGTTTTGTAAATCCATTGCAAAAATACACCATCATCTCGCGGCTGCTCAAATTCATACGGCCAATCATCTCCATAAGGGCAGTCATCTCCATAAGGGCAGTCATCTCCCAAGCCTCGTGTTCTGCAAGTCCATTTCTATGTAAATACTTCTTCATCTCTATTTTACTCATACCGAACTCTGCAATACAGCCTATCCAATTAGCTTGTCCTGCAAATAGAATACTCTCCTTTCTTCTTACCATTTTTAAATAAGGGGCCCACCTCCTTGCTAGTATCATAAGCGCCTTAGCATTCTCCCTAGTGACATTATCTATACCATGTTGGTACAAATAATAATTCACTGTTTCATAAGCATCTATTTGTTTTTTCAATTTCAGCAGCTCTTTAGTACTGAAAAGTGGCGGCTCTTGTCTCCCTACATTAGATTGTATTCTACCCTTTGCTGAAGCTATAGTAATCGGTTGAAGTAGTGCAACTACGACTGTCACCAGAATCCAGTTATAATATTTCATTACAGAGAAGTACCGAGAAATAGAGATACGAGAAACTTTTTACCGACTCTCTTATATAAGAAAGCGCTTAAGTATTCAAGAAATTGCAACACAATCCGTTCTATCCATTTCTTTACTCTGTCTCTTCACGTCTTTTTATATGCTTTATCAGTAAAATCTCGTGCATTTCATAGCGAATTTTCTAAAATTTTCTCGATACCGTTCTTTAGTTTTTTCGTCACCATTGCATAACTTTCTTTCACGCATAATCTATGAAAGTGGTATAAGCTTAATTCTTACTTCGGTACTTACCTCTCTTCTTCTTCGCTTCTTTTTTTAGCGCCAAATAATTCGAAATCTTGTTCAGATAGCGATTCATAATGCAATAAGTATCGGCTATATATTCGCTGACATCTATTACATCACTAACGAACTATTCTATGATATCGCACTCATCAGTAATATAATCAGTCAAGTTTTTGCTATTTTACTAAGATCAGAAAATTACAAGTGCATTCAGTTTGTATTCTATAACTTATATGTGAAGCAGATAAGTACTGTTTCAACAGGATTATCTTTCAACTCTCTTCGCATCTTGAATTTCTACTTCGCGCGCTTTTTAATCTGTATTTTCATCATTTTAGAGGTAGCTACTTCAATCACAATTGATTCAGTAATAACGTTCTCGCCTTCAAATATCACACCTTTCATCATTGCGTTATCTGTAATTCCAGTAGCGATAAACACAGCACTTTCATCTTTTGATAAATCACTAAGTGTCATATTTCGATATTGTTTTAACAGCGCTTTATCGATTTCAGTCTCAGATGAAATGTCGTGAAGCATTTTAGCGTGCATCACTCCACCTAGTCCTTTTATAGCAGCAGCAGATATTACACCTTCAGGTGCACCTCCTACACCAACATATATATCAATATCAAAATCTGGCATAACAGCCATAATCGAAGCAAGCACATCTCCATCGTCTATTAAAGACACTGTAACATCCATCTCTCTGAGTAATTTTATAATACCATGATGCCGCTTTCTATTCAGAATACATACGCACAATTCGGAAATTTTTTTCCCTTTACTAGTAGCGACGATAGATAAAATATCCTCTAAAGAGGTATCGGCATCTACTTCATGAGGTATAGCATCATTTACTGCATACACGATTTTATACATATACACATCATCTGCTTCCAAAAGACCGCCTATATCAGAAACAGCGACTACTGAAATAGCGCCATTTTTATTGCCTGCACAACAATCAGTACACTCTAATGGATCAACAGCAACATCGCAGCATAATTCTCCTTCATCAATACCTAACACCTCTCCTCGAAACAGCATTGGTGCATTGTCTCTTACCCCCTCTCCTATTATCACCCTCGATCTAAAACTCAATCCGTTTAGATATGCGCGCATTTCATCCACAGCAGCGGCATCTGATGCCTTGCTGTCGCCTTTTCCTCTACTCTTAGCTGCAGCAATAGCAGCTCGGACGGTAGCTTCTAAGAAATACTGATAATCAACTCTCACTACAGTAAAGAAAAATTATCCTTCGAGATCGCTTAAGTTTGCCTCATCTGCATGCTCCTCTACTTCACGTAAGGATACTGTTTGATTTTGAGAGGTAGCTGCCATTATTTTAGCAGTAATCTCTTCCGCTACTGCGCTGTTCTCTTTAAGATATCTTTTTGCATTTTCGCGTCCTTGCCCTATCTTCACTCCGTTATAAGAATACCAAGTTCCAGCTTTTTCCACGATACTCATATCCGCGCCAATATCTACTAACTCACCTACTTTAGATATACCTTCGCCATATATTATGTCAAATTCTGCTATCCTAAACGGAGAAGAAAGTTTATTCTTCACGACTTTAACTTTTACTCTATTACCGACAAATTCTTCTTTATCTTTTATCGATTCAGATTTTCTCACTTCCAACCTAATCGAAGAATAAAATTTTAGCGCATTACCACCAGTAGTTGTCTCAGGATTGCCAAAAGAGATTCCTATTTTCATTCTAATCTGATTGATAAAAATAAGAGTGCACTTACTCTTTGATATTACACCTGTAAGTTTTCTCAAAGCTTGACTCATTAAACGTGCTTGTAATCCCATATGCTGATCTCCCATCTCACCTTCTATCTCAGCTTTAGGTACCAAAGCCGCCACACTATCAACTACTATAATATCAACAGAGCCAGAACGTGTTAACGTATCTACGATCTCCAATGCCTGTTCTCCATAATCGGGCTGAGAAACGACTAAATTCTCAACATCTACTCCGATTCTTGAGGCGTAAGATCTATCGAAAGCATGTTCTGCGTCTATAAAAGCTGCAACACCATTTCTTTTTTGCACTTCAGCTACAGCTTGCAGCGCAATGGTAGTTTTTCCAGAGCTTTCTAATCCGTAAATTTCGATTATCCTACCTTTTGGAAAGCCGCCATTTCCGAGTGCTATATCTAATCCTATAGATCCACTCGGAAAAGTTTCTACAAATTCTTGTCTCTCTTCGCCAAGCACCATTATTGCTCCTGAACCATGCGCTTTTTTTATAGCAGATATTGCTGTTTTCAATGCAATATCGCGCCCTTCTTGATTATTAGAGTCCTTTTTGAAAGTAGTAGTCATTTTCCTGATATAAGAGTAAGTAAATTTCAACAAACTTTATAACATTTTTCTCTTGAGAATTCTACTTATTACGGCACTTCTTAAGATGATACTATTTCCTTACATAATGTTCAGCTTTTCTCAATTTACCAAGGAAATAAAGGACGTTTAGAACAATTTCTATTGTTTAGCGTTAAATATTAATACCACTTCTGCATGTTTTCGTAACTCTTCTTGCATATCACGAAAGCTTTTAGAGTGCATTTCTTTCGGAGTGATGATTTTTCTTAATACGTGTAACTCTCTCTGTATTTCTAAATCTTTTCCATTTGATTTTACCGATTGTTTAGCTATTAACCACGGAGAAGTGATCTGAAAATTCAAAATTTGCAGATTCTCTGCACTCATATTGAGAAACAGCTTTTTTGAAAAAATAGAATAAGGTGAATGCACAAACAAGCTACTCACTCTATCATCAAAAACACTTATGTATTGCTCGAACTCTGACCACTGTATAGAAGCACCAAAGCCCATATTCGTTATAGAGTAAGCATTAGGAATGATATAACTATACTTAATAGGGATAGTTTTCACATTTCTAGAAGTAAGGGAAGGAATATGGATAGCTTTCTTTTTAAGAGAAGAATAGTCTGTTGTTTCACCTACACCCTCTACTATTATATAAAACAATGCACGTTCTATAGCGTTTCTAGGATATAGTAGCTCTGCTCCTGTAAATGGTATTGCATTCTCTCCACACACCTCTATCTTTCCCTCTTCATGTACCTCTCTCTTCTCCTTATTCAATAACTCTACTTTCGATTCTATCTTCGTTACTGCATGTGTATAATCTACTTCCGGTATATTATCTACTATTGCACCTCCTTCCTTCAATACTATCGCTCCTCTTCCGCTGATATCACTAAATATACCATCTGCCATGCTGATAAAGTTTGTTGGATCTATCCAGTATACTTTACCGCCCTCCTTTACTCGTACTATCGCATGATTGCATTCATACATCAGTGCTTCTCCTCCGCTACTACTGCCACTCTGATATATCTTTCCTCGATGCACTAATGCCACATTCACTTCCATCCCCATCTTTCTTAAGATTGCTGCGACACAAGAAGAAAATTCTTTACAATCTGCAACCCCTGTATCAGCAACTTTTTTCAAGCTACGAGGAAATACTTTTCCTTCTACTTCTCGCCAATCTCCCATATATCTCACTTTTTCATTTAGTAACGAGGTAATTACGTTAAGCTTCGTGATAATATCGGTGCATTTCATAGCTTGTGTTTTTATCTCCTGAAGCAATGGAGGTAACTCCTCCGATATAACGCCTTCAAATCTTGGAGTAAATGAATTACCGAATTCTTGCGAATTTTCAAATGATGAAAAGAATGCTGCTGGATAATTTTCTATGCTAATATAAGAATCATTCTCTTCCGTAACACGTATGATAACAGGCTTTTTAAGCGTAAGTGTAATATTTTTCGCCCTCTTAGATTTCTCATCTAAATCGCTTTTTATCGCGAAGTAATTATCCGGATCATTGACAGAAAATCTTAACGGAATTTCTGAATGCAAGTTCATTTTGAATTTTTCAGTATAAACAGAACCTAAAAACAGCGAATTGATGTAATGATTCAAGTGTACAGGCTTGAAGATGCTTTTCTTATATTTCAAAAATAACTTACTCCCTACCTTTACATTAGGAAATGACACAATGACTTGAATAACATCATCAAATCCTATGGTACTACTTGCCAATGGCTTAATTTCTATCGAATCTTTGGACACTTCATAAGATTCTTTACCATTTATAACTTTCGCCTCTAAAATCTCTATCTTGCTAGAATTTTCTCCATATAACAAAGTATATGTTCCGTATTCTTTCCGCGCCCTTTCATTTACAATCTCATATTCTTCAGTTGTTTGCACTTCTGCTTTACCGTCAGCAGCAACATGTATATCAACATTCCATAACTTACATTTTACGTGCACATCTTCAACTGATTCCCATCTAGCGTACGCAACATTCGAAAGAAGCGTAAGGTATAAGATAGCTGATAAAATATAAGAAAAAAATCTACTCTCCATTTCAAATACGATAAATAGATTAGAACAGATGTATTGGCACTAACTTATAAAAACAAGTGTGTTTTGCAAAAATTTCTTCCATCTTCCAAAAAACAAGGTTTTACATGCTTCATACTGGAAAGCGAGGTATAATTCTCGTAAAGTACGCCTGTATCATATTTTAAAAATATGTAAAGTGATAATAGAGGTAAAAGTGATAGTAAATGCTTCTAAGAATGAAGTTGTAGGATTTGAGCAAGATCTTTTTGGCAATAAAACATTAAAAATTAAAGTCAATGCAGTCCCTCAAAATGGCAAAGCAAATGATGCACTTATCAGATTACTAGCGACTTATTTCAATATTTCAAAAGGTGATATAACTATTATAAAAGGAATAACTTCAAGAACAAAATTGATAAAAATAACAAAGTAGATCGAATAAGTACTTGAAACTATCTTATATAAGGCTATAATTGCCTTCTTTTTAAAGTTTTGCCAAATCCGTGGCTAAGAAAGCTTTTCTTTTTATTCTTGCCAGTGCGACACTAATTTCAGTAGTGTACATTCTACTCCATACAAGAAGTAGTACAGTTATCGGTATCGCTAGTTATGGCATGCATAGCTCTTTAGATGAGATAACAGATGAAATCTTTAAAGCAATTGCAAAAGAAAATAGAGAAGGAGAAAGGAAGATCACATATAAAGTAGAATATGCAAATTTTGATCAATTGCTAATTCCTCAAGTAGTAGCATATCTGCATTCACTCAGACCAGAAGTGATGATTGCAATCACTACTCCGGTGGCGCAAAGTGCAAAGCGCATGGTAAGAGATATACCAGTAATATTTACAGCAGTAAATGATCCGGTAAAGGCTGGTATATTGACAGATGCTAAACATCCTTTACGTAATGTCACTGGCGTTTCTGAAAAACAGAATCTTAGCTTCATGTTAGATTTCGTGAAAAAAATCATGCCAAATGCGCATAGAGTCGGAATGTTGTATAGCACCGGAGAAGCGAGTGATTCTCATCTCCTGGATGAAATGAAGAGTGCGTCTATGAATAGCAATTTCGAATTAGTGTCTTACCCTGTACATTCAGCACAGGATATACAAATGCAATTACAAAAATTCAAAAATAAGATCGATTTCCTATACGTTGGCACAAGTGGAGTGATACAACCTGCCATACCAATAATTGCGCAAGAATGTCAAAAGTTAGGTATACCGATAATAAATTCTGATAATAAAGCAGTAGTAGACGGATACGCATTAGCTAGCTTTGGCATTAATTACAGAAATATAGGACTTAAAACAGCGCAACTTGCTTTAAGCATTTTAAAAAATAAGAATGGTAACTTTCCTCCATTACAGCCGGAGATGAAAGATTATACTTCATATATCAGCGAGAAACAGATGAAAATTTTCAAGATCAATCAAGATCTTCTTCCTGAGAGTACGATATTTATTACGGACTTAGGCTAGTTACTATCGCTTTAAAGTTAAGCATTTTTAGAATTCTAGTGTAAAGTTATCACTAACTTTTTGCGCACTGAAGCAGAAGTATATCTCTACAAGTAATGCGGATTTTAACGCGCTCTCATCACAACAAGATATATGTCGTTACCTTCAGTACAAAGAAAATAAAGCTTTACTGATGCCTCTAAAGTTTCGCTATTCTTACTTTAATCTCTTCATGAAAAGTAGAAACGAAGCTATTCAGATGTATCAAATCACTGTACGCAATACTGTGAAAATTTCTCTTATTTTGGTTAATTCCTTACTGTTCATTATACCATTCAATTATACTTCTAAAAAAACAAAAATTCTTCAATTAGCACTACTCTCACCTACTTCGGTATCTTCATGCGAGATCCATATATTTCTCCTGCTATCTTATTGTAATGTTGCAATTTATACCCTTATTGTAAAAATAATCTGAAAAACTTATTTCAAATAGCAATATGCTTCATACTATCAAGAAAAGATCAAAATCTGTTATAATCTAAAGTACATAGATTATTTCGAAAATCAGATTAAAAAAAAACATACCGCAATATACCATGCTATATAGATACAAGATGAAGTTAGAATATGATGGCACCAAATTTATAGGATGGCAAAAACAACCATCTTCTCATGGTATAAGTGTGCAACAAAAATTAGAAGATACTCTTTTAGCTGTTCTTTCGAAAAATATATCATTATTTGTTGCTGGACGTACTGATAGCGGAGTACACGCTATCAACCAAGTGGCGCATTTTGATACTGATATACTTTTAAAGCTGAAAAAAATTTGCACAACTCTAAACTATTTTTTAAAAAACACAGGTATAATAGTACTCAGTATAGAGAATGTTGATCTTTCTTTTGATGCAAGACTTTCTGCTAAACAACGCATATATTGCTATAATATATTGAATCGCGATGCACCTACCGCATTATTTTACGGAAGAGTATGGCATATTTTTAACCTTGAGTTAAATGTATCTGCAATGATGGAAGCAGCCACTATACTTGTAGGCACTCACGACTTTACCGCTTTTCGCTCTCCAAGATGCCAAGCAAAATCTCCTATAAGGACTATCGATTACATCAACATCTCAGAATCTAACTTTCCGCTAGAAAAAACTATTAGTATAGAATTTGGCGCAAAATCTTTTTTACATAATCAAGTCAGATTACTAGTAGGAGGATTGTTCTGTGTAGGTGCAGGAAAGTGGGATATTACAAAATTGCTCACAGTTTTAGAGAGTAAATCAAGGAAAGAATGTCACGTGATGGCGCCGCCACATGGATTATATCTTAAAAAGATACTCTATTAACTAGAATGAAGTCATCATCGATATAAAGAAAACACTATCGCAAAAAATCATCAAATACGACATTCGATCGCGACATACAATCTAAGAGGTACGCCGCCTCAAAAAAGATATCTATATGATAAACTAACCATCAAAAGATTCGGATTATTCTTGATTACTCACATCTCTTCTCATTTCTCTCTCAATCTCTCTTTTCTTTATAGACTCTCTTTTATCATAGTTTGTTTTTCCTTTGCATACTCCTATCGCTACCTTTATCAAACTTCTTTCGTTCAAATACATTTCCAACGGTATTATAGTAAAGTGATTTTTTTTCATTTTACCTATGATTCGATTAATTTCTCTTTTATGTAGCAATAATTTTTTCGGCCGTCTCGAATCTAATAGAAATGCGGTTGTACATTCATATTGAGGTATATGCAAATTTAGCAAAAATAATTCTCCTTTTATTAAACTTCCATATGATTCACTTAATGATGTCTTATTCTTACGAAGTGACTTAACTTCACTACCACGCAGCGCTATACCCGCTTCATAAGTACTATCTACGGTATAATTATGATATGCTTTTCTGTTCTTTGATATATTAAGTTTATATGTCATCTTTTTGAGATCCAATTTTTAAGATATCATCTGCCATTTGATGTGGCATCATCAAAAATACTACATCATGTGATTTATCTATCACAAAAAACACATTACTTACAATGAAAAATTCCGACATCTCGTCCTTCGCTTTATGATACTCTTTCTTTGAATAAGCGGCATATATAGCATATACTACGATCAATCCGACGGTACATATTACCACTCCTCTTCCAATACCAAACACTAATCCTAGCGATTTATCCAAAATATTACCTGAAATAGGCTTTAACGCACTAACCACAAATAGATTGAATACCCCTATAATCATCAATAATCCGAACAATACACCAATGTACCCTATAGCAAATACTACTACATCAGAATGAAATCTTTCTCTTAAAAAAGGCTCAACAAATGGATATCCTACATAAGTCAAGAATACAGACAAAAACCATCCTGCAAAACTCAATGCGGAGGCTATAAAACCACGACTCCACCCTGCAAATACAGATACTACTATTACGAATACTGCTATGCAATCGAATACATATACCGGATTCACGCGCAAAAACTAATTTTTAGTAGATCGTAACATACATGTACTAGAAATCATATACTCAATTTGATTATCCGCTAAATCTCAAGTAAATGTATTTTATATCTTGATATTATAGAAATTGATAAGCACAATAAGGGGTTATTATGATTTACAAAGATGAATGAATAAAGTTGTAATATTTGACTTTGATGGAGTGATAGTCAATAGCGAGATAGTGGTAGCGAAAATTAATCAAAAAAAGCTCGACAATCTGCCATTTGATGAAATACAAAACGCTCAAGCAAAACAGATACTTGGAAGTCTCTTCGGTCAGCATTTTCAAAGTATCACAGCACTACTAGAAGAACATGGATTGTCTTTACCAGAACATTTCACAAAAGAATGGCTAAGCGAAATGAGTAAAGCCGTAACAGAAGAATCACAACCGCTTATACTAAACGTGATAAAAGCATTGCATAATGGTAATATTCTAAAATGCATCGCCTCTAATAATAATTTCAGTACGATCGAGAAAATACTGGAAAATACCGGACAAAGCGAATTCTTTGACAAAGGTAAAATCTTCACGGCAGAAGACGTAGCGAGACCGAAACCATTTCCGGATTTATTCTTACACGCTATAAAACAGCATGATACAGAGCCACAATATTGCGTTGTTATAGAAGATAGTGTACCTGGCATTAGTGCAGCGCTTGCCGCTAAGGTACCAGTACTCGCATTCGTCGGAGGGTGTCACGCAAAAAGAAATGAGTACTTAGAAAAAATAAAAGAAATGAACGTTCCTATAGTGCACTCTGAAAATGAACTACTTCAGAAACTACAAACAATGGGCTTTTTATAATCGACTCCGCGAAATTCTTACAATTATCTATCACTATCACACATTTTATTGCGCTTTCACGTTATGTGTAATACAATCTACAAAAGTTTTTTGTAGTTCATATGATAAAAAGTATCGGGATCTTTTGTGGTGCAAGATCTGGAACAGGAGATTTTGTAGATCTTGCCGTTAGAGTGGCAACATATCTTTGTGAACTCGATATTACTATCGTTTATGGTGGAGGCAATAGAGGTCTGATGGGTGTTATCGCTGATACTGCACTTAGTTTAGGTGGTAGAGTAGTAGGTATCTTTCCGGAAATATCTCTCATAGAATCTGAGAGACATACTGGTATTTCGGAAACAATCTTGACTCCTTGCCTTTTCTCGAGAAAACATATGATAATAGAACGTTCTGATGCTTTTCTTACACTACCTGGAGGATATGGTACATTGGACGAATTTTTCGAAATTGTTGTAGCGAAGAAACTTGGCTTACACTCAAAACCACTTCTTTTACTCAATCATAAAAATTTCTGGAAAGGTATAGTAGAACAAGGAGAGGAGATAGGACTATGCGAATTAGATAGTTCAGGAATGTCTTCGTGTCATTATACAGTAGTGAACAATGCAGATGAGATGCGAGAATTAATAGTCGATATCAATAATCAGAAGTACTAAGAATACCGTATACTGATAAATCAGAAAAAAAGAGATGGTGAAAAGAGCACTTCCTGGATACGT
Organism: Candidatus Fokinia solitaria; assembly: GCF_003072485.1. Lineage (NCBI taxonomy): Bacteria > Pseudomonadati > Pseudomonadota > Alphaproteobacteria > Rickettsiales > Candidatus Midichloriaceae > Candidatus Fokinia > Candidatus Fokinia solitaria. Next base: position 368,575 of record NZ_CP025989.1, on the reverse strand, counting down.
TTTTCTCAAGATTTCTAAGATATCCGATGAATTGATAAAATTTCTCAGAGATACTAATCATGTTTCAGGCTTCTTAGGAGGTTCGTCGCCATCTCCAATTACAGAAGAGGAAGTACAAACGATGTTGAATTCAGTACAAAGTAAGAGAGAAATGCTTGATGCTATACCGGAGTTTTGTATTGGAGATAATGTTAGTATTGTAGAAGGAGCATTTGAGGGCTTTTTAGGGATAGTGCAATCTGTAGATAAAGAAAAATCTACACTTGGTGTAACACTATCAATATTTGGAAGAGAAAATTTAGTATCCGTAAGCTTTATGCAAGCTAAGAAAGGTAAGTAAGATCTGTGTAGAAATTTTGAGAAAGCAATTATATCTATCTCATTTTTGTTATGTATGTGAGAGTTGAGTAATCTAGATCTTTAGTAGTAGAAAAGAATCATATACAAGTACTGATGTCATTACCGACTACACTATTGTCAATTACTCATCGTTTATGGAAGAATATAAGTGCTTTCATGAAGATAAGATAAGTTTATACCAATCTGTTGTTAAGCACCAAAGTATCAGAAGGCACCTAATCAAATATACGTTAAGTAAAATGCGATATTAAAAGAATATTTTCCATTAAACCTTACTTTTTCTTTTCACACTCTTCACTTGAGATCATATGACGCAGAGTATGCTTTATAAAATCGTCTATACTACCATCAAGCACACTCTGTGCATCTCCTTCATGATAACCTGTTCTTAAGTCCTTCACCATCTGATATGGATGTAAAACGTATGAACGTATTTGAGACCCCCATCCTATTTGTAATTTATCTTCTTCCATACTGTTTTTAGCTTCACTTCTCCGTTTCAATTCTAATGCATATAACTTAGATCTTAAGACTCTCATGCATTCTTCTTTATTCTTATGTTGAGATCTATTATTTTGACACTGCACAGTGATACCACTAGGAAGATGCACAATCCTCACCGCACTATCGGTAGTATTGACATGCTGCCCCCCTGCTCCTGATGATCTATAAGTATCAATACGTAACTCAGATTCATTAATATCTATACTAAAATCGTCATCAATCAAAGGCACAACAGTAACACTTGCAAAACTTGTATGTCTCTTCCTCTCCTTATTAAAAGGTGAAATTCTAACTAACCTATGTACTCCATTTTCCGTCTTAAGTAAGCCATACGCCATTTTCCCTTCTATTTTCACAGTTACAGATTTTATTCCTGCTTCTTCTCCATGCAGCATATAAGAGATGGAAGAAGAATAACGTTTACTCTCTGACCATCTTGAATACATTCTCAGCAACATCTCCGCCCAGTCATCGCTTTCCGTGCCACCTGCGCCAGAATGAATTTCTAATATACAATTGCCATAATCCTGCTCATCTCTAAAAAGAGTAGCTACTTCTATGTCACGGGAAAATTTCTGTATTCTGCAAAGTTCTTTGTAAACTTCCTCATCAACTTCATCTTCACGGCATTCAGCAGCAAGCGCTGTCATCACCTCAAACTCATCTACTATGCTCTTGTAGTTATCCACATATTCAACAAGTACACTACGTCTTCGCAATAATGAAGAGGCAAGCTTTGTATCACTCCATAAGTCCTGAGATTGTATCTTCTCATCAAGCTCTTCTAATTCTTTCGCGATATTATTGACTTCAAAGAAATCTTTGAATTACACCTATCGATTCCGCTATTAACTCCTGCAATCTTTTTGCGCTTATAAATTCTGAAGACATCGAAATTATTAATAATTACATAAATTTTTGAGGGCCGTATTTTTGTAAGCAATCTTCGATAATTCGAAACGCTTCGTTAGAATCTCTCCATCCTAGAACCTTCACCCATTTTCCGTCTTTTTTCTCCATATCCTTGTAATGTGTAAAGAAATGTTCTATCTGTTCCAGTAATTCAGCATTGAGAGATAAATAAGAATCTACATGAGACATCATTTTATCTATTTTTTTTGATGGCACTAATAATATCTTGTCATCAATTCCTTTCTCATCTTCCATACGCATTACTCCTATTACTCTCCCTTTTATTACAATACCGTTAGAAATATCGGAAGAAGACATCAGTAAAGCATCCAATGGATCTCCATCCTCTCCTTTTACTTCCGTAAAAAAACCATAAGAAACAGGAAATACCATACTAGTAGGAAGTATTCTATCTAATCTCAAGCATCTGTAATCAGCATCAAATTCATATTTTACATTACTTCCTCGTTTAATTTCGATCATGATATCGAATTCCTTTGCGTCATTCATATAAGTTTTTGATTTATCTTAGCCATTGTATTGTTGCTACTTATAATTTAATCAAGTAAACAGTACATGCAATAGCTGCATTCAAAAAGTTAATAATCATGAACTTTACGGACAAGCTCATAGTATACGGATTTCTACTTCTAACTGTATCTATCACAATATTCGGAATCGATTTCTGGATGCATGATCATGAATCTTTTCTCTATGTATCGTCAAAAAATCAGCATACGCATGCTACCGTCACTTACCTCAATCTCGCAGCTACATCAATACTCGAATTTTCCTTTCAAGCGTTTGGTATCATATCGTTCACAATACCACTGTTCTTCTTATTTCATAATATAAAAAGGCTATTGAATGGTAATGCGCTGATTAGAGATTACAATCTCTCAGCATTATTCATTTTATTACCTCTAGCCTGTACCTGCACTACATATATCTTTGAAAAAATTGCTTTATTTCCTGCTATTGAAGACACAATGCCGTCGTATAAGATGAATATAAAGTATTATTATGGAGGATATCTCGGATTCTACTTATTGCATCTTTTAGGTAGTACCTTTCCATTTCATGCAGTAGGTGTTATCTTTCTTTTATTTAGTATCGTAGTTCTATTTATAGCATTTTCCATACGAATAAGAGTTCTGGCAATACTAAAATACATATTATCCTTATGCGGCAAAAAGAAAGAAAACTTCACTCCTGAAAAAGGTGAACTGAAAAAGGTAACATTCAGCAATAGAAAAATCGAATTTTCTCAAAAACAGAAGGATAAAACGAATTTCAGTAAGATACCGCCTCTCATTCTTCTAGAGGATAATTCATATAAAAGCCTCGATGATGAAGATCGATCAGATGATTTGATGCACATCCTTCATGACTTCGGTATTCAAGGAAAAATAGTATCTAAAGCAAAAGGCCCTCTCGTAACATTATATGAACTTGAACCATCTGCAGGGACAAAAGCTTCAAGAGTTATAGGATTAGCCGAAGATATAGCAAGATCCATGAAATGTGAATCTGCAAGAATTTCCATAATATCGGAAAATAATGCACTAGGTATAGAACTACCTAATAAAGTACGCGATCTCGTCTCATTAAGAATGCTATTAGCGCACTACAGTTATACTCATACGGAAGCGAAAATACCACTCATTCTCGGTCAAACAATCTCAGGTGCACCTCATGTAGCCGATCTTGCTGCTATGCCGCATCTGTTGATGGCAGGTACTACAGGCTCCGGAAAATCGGTAGCAGTAAACAATATGATACTTTCAATTCTGTATAAATATACTCCGGAAGAGTGTAAGTTTATCATGATAGACCCTAAGATGCTTGAACTCTCTGTCTATAGAGACATCCCTCATCTTGCAATGCCTGTTGTAACAGATCCGAGAGTCGCAGTAGAAGCCTTAAGATGGGCAATTAACGAGATGGAAAGAAGATATAGAATGATGTCGCTTCTAGGCGTAAGAAATATAACGGCATATAACGATATGATAGATCGCACTACTTCAGACGAAATAGTCAAACACATGCAAGTCGGATTCGATGAAGAGAGTAAAAATCCAATTTTTGAAAAAGTATCATTCAAGAAAGAGAAAATTCCGTATATCGTCATCATAGTAGATGAGATGGCAGATCTAATGCTAGTTGCAGGTAAGGAAGTAGAAGAATGTATACAACGCTTAGCACAGATGGCACGCGCATCTGGCATGCATATCATAATGGCAACTCAGAGACCTTCTGTAGATGTAGTAACGGGAATTATAAAAGCTAATTTTCCAACTAGAATAAGTTTTCAAGTCGCTTCTAAAATAGACAGTAGAACTATTATAGGAGAGAATGGTGCTGAACAACTACTAGGAAGAGGAGATATGCTATACGTTATACCAGGAAAGAAGGCCACTCGCATACATGCACCGTTTGTGAATGATAAAGATGTTGAAAAAGTTGCGGACTTTCTTCGTAGCATAGGAAGACCTGCTTACTACACGGAAAATGAAAGCTATAGTACAAGTAATTCAAAAGAAAACACGCATAATCAAAGTAATTACTTTCAAAATTACAATGCTCATTCTCACGGCGAACATATTCAAAATGAAGATGAGAAACTATATCGCGATGCAGTACAAATGGTTATCAAAGAAAATCGCGTAAGTATCAGCTATGTTCAGAGATTTTTTAGAATAGGATACAATAAAGCTGCAAGTATAGTGGAAAGAATGGAAAAAGAAGGTATCGTTACCTCTCCTAGTCACTCTGGTAAAAGGGAAGTAATAGGGAAAAATTGACGTAATTTTAAAATGCTTCAATCTTTTACGAGTAATTTCGCTACGTGTTTTCACTTGTACTTACGATAAGATACTCTACTTCAATTGATATAACGATTTCATAAAGGCTATCATAAAACTCACTGTGGATGACAATAGATACTTGACTCATGGTAAAATTATGATACATTTCGGTCAAAACACATGAAGGTACCAATAATAAAACGACTATCGTCTATAGCAGGAGAATCCGCTAGTACTCTGAAAAATATCTCAAAGAAGTTGTATGTAACTACGCGTGGATTCAACTTTAAACACCTCTTCGTACGATTCTTCTCTCTTAACGCAATAGAGGGGAAAAAACTTCTTTTAAGCGGTTTTCTCTTTGCAATGCTGATAGGCTCATACTCCGTCGTACATGAATTGCAAAATATCGTATTCTCTGCATTGGTCGGAGTAAAAAACGTACCATTAGCAAAACTCACGACATTAGGATTACTATTTCCGTGGATTTTTATAGATGCTTACCTCGCTGATAGAGTAAGACGAATATCACTTCTGAAGTTATACATATGCATGTGGATCGCTCTTGGACTGCTACTTTTATTCGTAGTGCCGTTCGATAAGATGAATGCTGAGTCATTACCATTTCTTACTTTCAGAGAAAAGGCGGCATCTTGGACATTTTTCATGTTCTCTGAAGGATATATGGTATTTTTGGTGAGTACATTTTGGGCTTTCGTAAACTCTATTAATAATCCTAAAAGCTCGGAAAGAATATACGGATTTATAGTATCTTGCTCTAAAATTGGAGGAATGATATCAGTATACGTAGCGCATTGCATCATGAAAGGGTTTTTTGATCAAATGCTTGGATGCACAACTGATATACAGAAAATAAAGCTCGTCATAACGTATGCTATTACGATGCTCTTTACGGCACTTATCACTCTATTGATTGCAACAAAACTTTTCAAAAGAAATGTTTTCGAGGGATATCTCGGTACTTCTATACTTTCTGAAAAAATTTCTAAAACAGGCATCTTTTTAGGAGTAAGACTCATCTTACACAATAGGTATGTACTTGGAATATTTGGATTAATTTTCTGCTTGGAATTAATAACAGAATTTGTAAGTTTCCAAAGAATCATATTACTCGTTAGCTCAAGCATAAAACTTAAAAGTACTGGCTCTATCAATTCAGTGAGTCAAATAGCGAGTGGTTCTTATATTCAAATTTTATACATGCATTTTGTAGGCTTTTTACTTTCCATATTTCTAACAAATGGTGTGATGAGAACGCTAGGTACAGCAAAGGCTTTGTTGATAATGCCTCTGATAACAGCAGTACTACTAGGATTTTACATATTCAACGCACATTTTATTATATACGCTTATGTCATACTACATGCTTTAAGCTATAGCTTAAATACTCCTATTAGAGAGAGTTTATACATTATTACTTCGCGCGATATACAACTAAAATCAAAGTTTGTTCTTGATGCATTCGCAATTAAAGGCGCTAAAGCAATTACAAATATATTCAACTACTTCAGCTCGAACATAGCAACTAAAGTCGGTACATTTTTAGTCTTGCTAAGCAATGATATATTCATCTCTATCGCATGCGCTTTATGGATATTTATCGCATATAAGATGGGCGCCAAGTACTCTACATCAATAAAAGACAATAGAATTATAACATAAATTGCTCTTTGAATAGTTATAAGCATCATATTTCTGAGAAACTTTAAACTCTTCCACTATGCTGAAATTTTTATCTTCGTACTAATAGCCGAAAGACTTAGAATCACGTTTAAGTAAAGAGATTCATTATACTTTGAAGAAAAATACTGAAGAGAATCAAAAAAAACGTATCGGAAATGATTGATAAACAACTATCTCTACCGCTTCGCTTTAATATTTTAATATATCGTACTCTTAGTATACTAATATACATTAGCTTCCGTTTTTATCTTTTTTAAGAGAATCTGCATTTTATAATTGCTTTTTTAATAATTAATGCTCTATAGCATCACACAGAAAAGTATATTTTTTTTCTTTTGCATTTTCACTTTGATGGAAGTACTGCTCTCGTATATGAGAAAATTCACTATTCTTCAATATTCAATACATTTATAAGAATAAAATTTCTCCCTTAAATTATAAAAGAAAATAAATAATTTACTATTATACCTTGTTCTTATATAAAAATGATATTAAGATAGTAGTATATTATTAATCAAATCAATATCATTAATATGTCATATTTACATAACGATATGGAAGCACATCATCATTTCCTCCACAGTCATCCGCATTTAGCACACTTCATGTACCAACATCCTCACTTGGCGGCTCATGCAGCTCATTTCATGCATAATCACCCTCATTTAGCTCATTTCCTCCACAGTCATCCGCACTTGGCGCACTTCATGTACCAACATCCTCACTTGGCGGCTCATGCAGCTCATTTCATGCATAACCATCCTCATTTAGCTCATTTCCTCCACAGTCATCCGCACTTGGCGAACTTCATGTACAACATCCTCACTTGGCGGCTCATGCGCTCTTCATGCATAACCATCCTCATGCGGCTCACTTCGCCACAGTCATACGCATTTAGCGAAATTCATGTACCAACATCATAACTTGGCGGTCATGCGCTCATTTATCCATAACCATCTGATGCGGCTCATTGCCTCAAACAATCATAGCGCTCTTCCACTTCCCATTTCTTCCCAAACAACCAAACCCCGTTCCTAGCCCCACCATTAACCCCTCCTCTCCCAACCACCCCTCTCCCCGACTCCTTCCCCCATCTCGGATCACCCTCGCGCCTCAAGGCCTTCTTTCAATCTTCTCCCGAACCTCAGCACATTTCATGTACCAACATCCTCACTTGGCGGCTCATGCGGCTCATTTCATGCATAACCATCCTCATGCGGCTCATGATCTCTACAAAAAAATCGAAGGAAACAGCGATTTCGCTCAATCCATGGAAAAACATGATACTCCACATCACATATTGAAGACTGCTAAAAAATATCATGAAGCAATGTCAGCAATGTGCGAACATATTAAAAATTTCGTGAATAAATGCGGAACAAACGGCGCTCAAGAACACTGTGCTACAGCGCCATATCATCATTTTGTGAATATCGTGCAAGAAATGCTACAGAATGCTCATACAAATGCTACTACAATTGCAGGTTTACATTCTGAAAGTGCAGAACATGTCTTAAAAAAATGGAAAGAAGAATTGGAGAAATTACAACAATACTACTGCAAATTTAACAGTAAACAGTGTCACGGAGAATAATTCTTACGAACACGCGCAATATGTATCACTTGCTGGTTTGAAACAGCAAGCGATACGTAGCTTATTTAAAACTTCTCAGCAAATCATATAACGCATATGATACTGCTTAAAACACACTTTTATTGATGATTTTCAGTCTATACAGTACAATGTCGTTCGCTATAGAATGCGTCTTAAAATATAGATGAGAAAATCCACTTCTAAAAACAATAATATCGATATCGTTCACTTAGATACCGTTACGGCATTTTCGGATTTATCGTTACACAGTAATTTTTCCGAAATTGAAAAACAAATCCAAAAATACTGGCAAGAAAATCAGATAAGTTCTCTTGTGCTAAATAAAGACGGTGATGAAATTGCTTTTCATGATGGTCCTCCATTTGCGAATGGCATGCCTCACTGGGGACACATACTAACATCGTATATTAAAGATTGCTTCGTACGATATCATACAATGCTAGGTAAAAAAGTCATATTTAAGCTCGGTTGGGATTGCCATGGCTTACCAGCAGAACTTGAAGCGGAAAAAGAGTTAAATATCATAGGAAAAGCTCAAATAGAAGATCTCGGTATACAAAAATTCAACGATCATTGTAGTAAAAGCGTTTTGAAATACACCGATGAATGGCTTCAATACTTTTCTAAATCTGCACGATGGCTAAGAAGTAATGAAGAGTACAAGACTATGGATATAAGCTATATGCAAAGTGTTATTTGGTGCTTCAAGAAGCTTTATGCTGATGATCTTATATATAAAGCATCGAGAATAATGCCATACTCTTGGAAGTGCGAAACTCCTATTTCCGACTTCGAAACGCGTTTGGATAATTCATATAGGGAAAAAGAAAGTAAAGCTGTCACGGTACTTTTTGAAGTAGTAGAATCTGATTACTTATTTTCCTTAGTAGGGAAAAATAAAAGAATAGCATTACTCGCTTGGACAACTACTCCATGGACTCTTACATCGAATCTTCTTCTAGCTGTTAATCAAGATATCGTATACGCAATAGTTGAACATGAAAGCACGATCTTCATTATATCAGAAGTATTATTGCCAAAATACGCGGAAGAAGTAGGAAATGACATAATATGCACGGTACTAGGAAAAGATTTGATTGGCATTCAGTATAAGCCTCTATTTCAGTATTTTACTAATGAACAAAATGCTTTCAAAGTTGTACATGGCGATTTCGTTACAATTGAGAATGGCACAGGCATAGTTCATATAGCACCTGGATTCGGCGAAGACGATCATAATCTTGCGAAATTATATAATGTAAATCCTGTATGTCCGATAGATGATGGTTGCAAATTTACGTTTCCAGTAACAGATTACGTAGGACGTCAAGTATTTGATACCGAGATCGATATTATAAAAGCGTTAAAGATTAAAAATGCGTGGTTAAAAACAGAACAATATTTTCACAGCTATCCTCACTGCTGGCGTACAGATACTCCATTGATATACCGCGCTGTACCGTCATGGTACCTTGCCGTTACTCAAATTAAAGAGAAAATGCTAAAATTAAATCAGCATATCAAGTGGCATCCTTCTCATATACAAAATGGTCTTTTTGGTAAATGGCTTGAAAATGCTCGAGATTGGTCAATTTCAAGAACTCGTTACTGGGGCTGCCCTATACCAGTATGGGAAAGTGATGATCCTCGATATCCTCATGTCGAAGTATATGGCTCAATTGAAGAGATTGAAAAAAGTTTTGGAATAAAAGTAACGAACTTACATAGACCATTCATTGACAGTCTTACAAAAATTAATCCATCAGATCCTACGGGAAAATCACGACTTGTAAGAGTTAAAGAAGTCTTTGACTGTTGGTTTGAAAGTGGCGCAATGCCATTTGCTCAATACGGCCATCCTTTTACCGATACAGCGTCTCACTTTACCGCAGAATTCGTAGTCGAGTATGCAGCACAAACTCGAGGATGGTTTTATACAATGCTTGTCTTAGCAACAGCATTGTTTAATACAGTTCCTTTTAAGAACTGCATAGCGCACGGCGTAGTACTAGGTACAGACGGAAAGAAATTATCTAAAAGACTGCAAAATTTCCCTGATCCTCTTAAAACTCTAGAAAAATTAGGTTCCGATGCGGTAAGGCTCTTTATGTTATCTTCACAAGCAATAAAAGGTGAAGATATCGTTATAGATTCTGATGTAACAGGTGCAATTAACATAATCAAAGGTGTAGTAAAGCCACTATGGAGTACGTACAATTTCCTAATGCTCTACCTAAAGATTGATCAAGTAACACCTCGCAATATCGATACTGCTCACTCGCTTCTGAATCGCTATATACTGCAAAAATTGCTAAAAACATGGATAATAATAAAAAATGCTATGGAAAATTACGATACCGCCATATGCATACAGGAAGTAGCATCTTTTTTAGAAGTATTGAATAACTGGTACGTTAGAAGATCTAGGCATATATTTTGGCAAAGCGGATACAATGCACAGAAAGAAGAGGCATTTAACACGTTGTATACTGTCTTATTTACTCTTTGTAAAATACTCGCACCTCTCGCACCTACTTTGTCGGAAGCAATTTATCTAGGACTATCAGAAATTGATGGAAATTATCAAAAAAGCGTACATCTAGAAGAGTATCCTGAATTATCGCAGTTCGAGATATCAGAATCGTTAATAAGTAATATGGAAAGGGTAAGATTAGCGTGTAATAACGCACTGGCTATAAGAAATGAACAAAAAATTAGGATCAGACAACCATTGAAATGCGTTACTTTTATTGGAGTATCAGATTTTGAATTTAGCAATGAGATGAGAGAAATTATACTAGATGAAATTAACGTAAAAGAATGGATTAACGCTGATAAAACGGAAATCGTTCAATATGCTGACTTAGTTTTTAAGCTAAATTTACCAACACTCGGAAAAACAAGACCTCAACATGTGAAACAAATATTATCCGCTTTCAAAAAGAAAGACTTTAGCTATACTAAAAATAGCTTAATTGTTGGAGGAGTGACATTGAATGAAGGCGAATTTCAAAAAGCATTAGAAATTAAAGAAAAATATAAAAATGTAGCAAAAGTGCTATCCGATGGCGTAGTGATATTAGATACATCGCTCTCTCAAGAATTAATTGACGAAGGCATTGCGAGAGATTTAGTCCGCTTTATACAACAATCTAGAAAAGAGGAAAATCTTGAAATCACACAGAAAATAAGAATTAATGTACTACTGCGAGAGAATGTCCAACAAATCAGTGATATAGTGGCTCGTTTTAAAACATATATACTTACTACAACTCTCGCTACCGAAGCTGAAGTTTCTTCGATAATGAGTGATGTTACAAGTAACAAATTTGAAATTGATATATCATCTCTTGATGGAAGAGTAGATGTTATAAACATACAAATTGTCATACATAAGGTTTAATGGAAAATATTCTTTTAATATCGTATTTTACTTAACGTATATTTGATTAGGTGCTTTCTGATACTTTGATGCTTAACAACGGATTGGTATAAACTTATCTTATCTTCATGAAAGCACTTATATTCTTCCATAAACGATGAGTAATTGACAATAGTGTAGTCGGTAATGACATCAGTACTTGTATATGATTCTTTTCTACTACTAAAGATCTAGATTACTCAACTCTCACATACATAACAAAAATGAGATAGATATAATTGCTTTCTCAAAATTTCTACACAGATCTTACTTACCTTTCTTAGCTTGCATAAAGCTTACGGATACTAAATTTTCTCTTCCAAATATTGATAGTGTTACACCAAGTGTAGATTTTTCTTTATCTACAGATTGCACTATCCCTAAAAAGCCCTCAAATGCTCCTTCTACAATACTAACATTATCTCCAATACAAAACTCCGGTATAGCATCAAGCATTTCTCTCTTACTTTGTACTGAATTCAACATCGTTTGTACTTCCTCTTCTGTAATTGGAGATGGCGACGAACCTCCTAAGAAGCCTGAAACATGATTAGTATCTCTGAGAAATTTTATCAATTCATCGGATATCTTAGAAATCTTGAGAAAAACGTATCCAGGAAGTGCTCTTTTCACCATCTCTTTTTTTCTGTTATTCTTTGACACCAACACCTTTTCGATAGGTGAAAGAATATCCAGCACAGAAAATGCCACTTTTTCCTTCTTTTTTTGTAAAGCATCTATGAAGTACTGCTCTTTTCCAGGTATCACGTATACCACATACCACATACTATTTTCATTCATAACTTCTCTGAATTAAACATTTAAAAATGCTTTTATTGCACTATATGATACAAAATCTAGAGTTAATAGGAAAAGCCCCATCATCAAAGCAAAAGCAAAGATTCCAAGAAGTGCGAAAAAAGAATCTCGTGTACTAGGCCAATTTACTTTGAAGCGTTCATTATTTACTTCTCTAAAAAATTTCTGAATCTGTGATATCATTTACTAAAAGCCATACTCGCGTTTCCATGGAAATGGTATTATAAAACGCATCAAGTATCAATCAATTTTTTTCGTTGAAATCTCTCATGAAAATAAGGGTTTTTCTGATATTTTTAACACTTTTATCATACCGCTGCAGTGCAGCATCAGTGAACGACGTAACGGCGATATAATCCTCTCTTGATAAAGCGGCAGAATATATAGCACGTGAATTTAACGATTCACAGTCATAAGACGAAGCATTGTGATATTCCAACGCTAATTTTTCACTTATATGCTGAAAGACGTCAGTCTCTCCTAAGAAATTCATCAATTCAATTTCAAATATTATATGAAGCTTTACCATATACTTAAAAGTAAGATTATCGCTATTGATACATCTATGTATCCATTGAAGGCACATCCATAATGATACGGCTTCAATCTTTTGCACTAGCACTACATCTAGCATTTCAAGAACTATCTGAAAACAGCAAGAATACTTACTGCGTCCAAGAATAGATTTTGAATTTTGAATATAAAATTTACTCAATTTGTTATTCGATGCAGCGCTGTACAACTGCACTTCTATAAGAGAGCCTTTTAACGCTCTATAAAAAGCTGCAGTAGCAGCATTACATACGCCAACTATACGCCCGCCTTTTCTGAGAAAAATATCTAATAGTACAGAATATTCATCAATGTTAGAAGTGCTTATTACAAATCCAATGTCTTCTTGCATCCTTTCCACTTATTAGACAATTCTAGTAGTACTCTTGCAGCACTATATAGAACGAGAAATATAGAGTATATGAGACTTAAAGTAACGAATGATATACCTAGTATCATATTTTTTTCTGCACAACTGACAAAATGACGCCCTTGTATAAATTTCATCCATTCAGCTTCATTTTGAAAATCATATCCACTATCCAAAGAACATTGAAATAACTGATATTTCGTTAAAAAATGAAAAGCTTGTATATTGTTCTCCACTGTGAAATGCACAAAGCTTATTGCTACAATCAGTGCCGCTACTGCTACTTGAATAAAAGATAATAATCCATATGCAACCTTCCACTTTTTAATTTTATTTTCAAAAATAATGCTAAAAATTCCAATACATGCGCCAAGATAATACATCTTACGCACTTTTAGGCATAATGCACAAGGCGCCATATGCAAGAATTGCTCTACACCGATGGCAAGGGCAATCGGTACACTCCAAGCTAAAACGAATATCAATTTACTTTTTAAAATGACGTAAATACGATGCATAAACGCATTTCTTATGATACTTATACTCACAATAACTAGATTTCTACTATTATATGAATAACATTGGCTGGTATTATTTTTGCACACCATCACATTGAGTATACAATATAATGAGAAAAATTAGTATTTTATTGTTATCAATCCTTTCAACAGTAGGATGCGGCCCTATCGAAGATTTGATGGCGGGCTCTAAGAAACCGATTGTAGGAGAAAAAATTTCCGTATTTTCTTCGCATGGTACTATCGATACAAGCAGTACTTGCGATACTTCCGAATATCCTACAGAAGTTCTAACTTATCAATCTGCTATTAATGCAAATGCAAAATTCAGATGGAACAAAGGTTATACTACTAAAAAGTTTCGATGCTTCTCAAATATTGCATATCCAAATAGCGGTAATCCGATCACTACCAATTCTCAGAATGTCGTAGTGATAGACGCACATGGTACAATAATATGCTACTCACCTAATGGAGATGTAATATGGAGTAACGATACTCTTTCGAGAAGCAATAAACAAAAAAGTAATAAGCAAATATTACGAATTGGATATCGTGCATACATAGGTGCATCTATATCGTATAATCAATCCGAAAATGCTGTATATTGCACCGATACATTTGGCAGCTTCATGAAAGTAGATGCTAATAAAGGTACTACTCTCTGGTATTCTTCATATAGTAACCCGCTAATCACTACGCCTCAATTCTTTGACGATTTCGTAATTACATCATCTCTTAATAGTGAACTCGTACTATTTGATAAAAATGATGGAAAAATGCTGTTAGCTATCCCTAAAGTAGAAGGCGTAGTTATAAAGGAGATTTATAACAATAACATCGTTATCACACCAATAACTCAAGATAGTGCATTAATTGCAATACAAACTATCGCAAATGGCGCGATAAAGGTATACAAAATCAATATCGTTCATACAGCACAAGGAAAAAGATTTAATATATCAACTATATACTCACCACTTGTAGAATTTTTCTCTCAAGATTCTGCAATTATCTCTACAAGATATAATGAATATACGCAAAGCATCCTTCAGTATAAAACTGGATATATAATAGCTAAAAAAGACGGCATTATCGAATATTACGACCTTGAACAATCAAAAATACTGTGGAGAAAATTTTATCATCCTACAACATTAATTGCTGGCGCTGGAGATTTAGGGTATTTTATCGATGCAAACAATACGCTACTCGCGATAAAATTATGTAATGGCTTAATTCAATGGAAGTATCAGCTAAAATCCGCAGTAGAGGTACAAGAATCTATCATAACGAAAATAAAAGCTATTTTTAGCACTGATGTAATATATACTCATCCGATAGTCGCGGGAAATAGAGTGGTTCTTAAAAATACTAAGAATTCATGTCTTACATTTGATATGCTAACTGGAAAATTACTCTCTGTAGAGCGCATTCCTTCTTCATTTTATGAAACTCCTACTTTCCAAAATGGCGCAATGTTCTTAAAGAACTCATATCATATACTCGCACTGTATCCGAAAGAGAATGTTTCAGTATCGGCGAAGAAATGATCAGTTATCTCAAACGTAAGATACTCCTCATTCTGCATGATAATGCGATGCTTTAAAAAAATCTTCTTACCATGAATTGAGTACATTTTTCTATCCAAAATGCCGTGCACTTCAAATAAAACTATATTGCTGCGTTTCTACTTCGTTTTAATAACTGAGTAAGTTTTTTGCATCACAGTAATTTAATTGCTTGTGCACCGTTTTTTTTTCATTTACCATGAGCATGTTAAGTATTTTTTTCTCAAAATGGCTACTAAAAGAACTTACCAACCAAGTACTATAGTTAGAAAGAGAAGGCATGGATTTAGAGCAAGAATGGCAACAGTCGGAGGACGTGCGGTGATAAGAAACAGACGTGCGAAGGGACGGCACGTACTTTCTGCTTAATCAGATCTGGCATGAGTCTCTCGATACATGTAAAGAATTTATCGAAAAGCTTCAATAGTTCTACTGTTTTATCTGATATATCTTTCAATCTGAAGGCAGGTACTTCCACCGTTATACTAGGTGCATCAGGTAGCGGAAAGTCTGTTCTTCTGAAGTGCATGAGTGGTCTTCTGATAGCTGATAAAGGCACATCTATAGTAGTAGGAGGACATGAAGTTGGCGCCTCACATATATCAGAGCGCCCTGCTCCGATCTCTAAAATAGGCTTTTCTTTCCAATTAAACGCATCATTTGACTCATTACTCGTGTGGCAGGATATTATGTTCAACGAGTTCATAAATGAAGTCAAAACGGATGAAGAGCTAATAGAAAGTGCCAAAACACTCCTAAAAATGGTCGAACTTTCCCCGGAACTAGCTTTCAGCAACAGTAAACAATCCTCTGGCGGAATGCAGAAAAGAATAGGCATCGCACGCGCAATAGCAACGCAATCTACACTTCTGATGCTAGATGAGCCTACTTCAGGCTTGGATAGAGAGACATCAGAAAAAATCTCTGCATTAATCCACGAACTACATCATAAAATGAAGTACACTGTAGTAAGTGTATCGCATGACATGCACTATACAAAAACAGTCGCAGATAACGTAATAATAATAAAAGATCGTACAATTGGATGGAGTGGTACACTCGATGAGTGCAATAACAGTAATAATGAAGTAGTGGAAAAGTTCTTTCACTCTTGATTTTTATCAGCACTTTTAGCGATTTCACCGCAAATATCATGCTATAAGTTCGCAAGAATGGATTTTTATGTATTTCACCATTACAATCGTTTTGACGTTTCATCATAGACTTGTGCAGTATTGATCATGGCTAAAGTAATAGCCGTTGCAAATCAAAAAGGAGGAGTAGGAAAGACAACAACAGTTGTCAATCTCGCAACAGCACTCTCTGTAATTGGGTATAGAGTATTACTCATAGATAGCGATCCACAAGGTAACTTAAGTACAAGCTTTGGTATAGAAAATGCAAAGAGAGTTTATACTCTATACGAAGTACTATTGAATAAAGTCAGCCCTTCTGTAGTACCTGTTAGTGCTGATATAGATAATATGGAAATTATCACGTCTACTATTCAATTAGCAATAGCGGAAAAGGAGTTGTTAAAAGTAGCAATGCCTGAACTTATTCTAAAGACAGCAATAAAAGAATTGCTGCCACGATACGATTTCATTTTTATAGATTGCCCTCCATCAATTGGTGTTTTGACATTAAATGCCTTTGCGTGTGCAAACAGCGTAATTATACCTCTACAGTGCGAATTTCTTCCAATGGAAGGTTTAGCATACATTTTAAATACTATAAAATTAGTGCAAAACACCATTAACGCACAAATAAAAATAGAAGGTATAGTAGTGACAATGTTTGATAAGAGAAACAACATCTGTCATGAGATAGTACAAGAAGTAAGAAACGAATTAGGAGATACAGTATATCGCACACTAATACCTAGAAATGTAAAACTTTCAGAAGCACCATCTCACGGTAAGCCTGCAATTATATATGATTCTAAGTGTACCGGCTCAATCTCATATATGATGCTTGCAGAAGAGTTTTTAGAGAAGCAGAACACCAATGTATAGCGATACGATTAATGCATTTTTCTATTTTCAGCTTAAATAGCACGATCTTTGCTTTTTTATAAAATTCATTTATTTGAATTGAATTACACCATATATAAAAAAAATTGCACTTTTCTCTATAAGGCAAATTTGAAAAATCATATTAAAAAAATTTGCCGACGTCAGCACGTCAGTCTTTTCTCTCCATATTGAGAAAATTCGTTGTACTTCCTTCAAAAATAGTGGAAAACGTTCCTATAGGTCCATTTCTTTGCTTAGCTATCAGTATTTCTGCAATATTGCCTACCATATTACGTTTATTCACTAATTCTCCTCTCTCTGCAGGGCTAAGTCCGTCATTTTGCTCTATAGCTCTGCTTAGATAGTATGATTCTCTATATATGAAACATACTATATCTGCATCTTGTTCTATATTTCCACTATCACGTAAATCCTGTAACATCGGTCTTCTATCATCTCGCGACTCTACCGCTCTTGATAGCTGTGATAATGCTATTACTGGAATAGACAATTCTTTTGCTATAGCTTTTAATCCCTGAGATATTTCGCCGATTTCTTGCACTCTATTTGTATTACTATTGATATTGGATGCTCTAGCTAGCTGGAGATAATCTACAACTATTAAACCGACGTTATGAGTTCTCTTAATTCTTCGCGCTTTCGCTTTGATCGATGCTATTGTTAGCGCAGCGGTATCATCAATAAGAATCGGTAAAGCATTAATCTCTTGAATTTTCTCATTGATCTGTGGAAGCTCTTTTCTTTTATCGATCATTCCATTGCGTAATCTATGTCCATCTATTCCTGTAGTCATTGATATAAGACGTGCACCAAGTTGCTCTGCAGACATTTCAAGCGAGAAAAAAGCTACGGCTTTATTTATTTTCTCATCATAGTAATGCTTTGCAACATTATATGCTATTTTTAATGCGAAAGCAGTTTTCCCCATAGATGGACGCGCCGCTATAATCATCAAATCTGATGGATGTAACCCTCCTGTGAGATGATCCATATCGTAAAATCCTGTAGTAGTGCCACTAATCGCCCTTCCGCTATCGATAGCAGCATCAAGGTTCTTCATATTCTTTCTCGTTACCTCGCTAAGGTGCTGTAATGTCCTTTGTTCTCCGGAATTAATTGCAACATTAAAAAGTTCACTTTCCATTTTCTCTATACAGACAGAAGCAGTGAGTTTCAACTCATCATCATAACAATTACTGATCGATCTCTCGCTGAGTTTTATCAATTCTCTTTTGAGATATAACTCGCGAAGTGCAAAGCATAGCTTCTCTATGCCACTGAATGGAGAGGCTAATTCTATCAATTCTTTTACATATTGTGAGACATCGATATCAGTAAATTCTCTACTAATATATCCTTTAACGGTAGAAAGTGACGCAGGTAATCCTCTACTGTATAGCTGCATCATAATCTCATATATCCTACTGTGAATCGGTATATAGAAATATCGCGCCGATATAAGTTCAGATACGGTATCTATTTCATCGTTATTAATAAAAAGTTTCGCCAATACTTCCATTTCTAACTCCACACTATGTGGAATCTCAGTTGATTTTTTCATATTTTTTCACTCTTATTGCACTCAAATAGATCCAATTCACCTTCAATCTTCGCCATTATCAACGTAAGTACGATATCTCCGGTGATATTAATTACAGTTCTACACATATCAAGTACTCTATCAAATCCTATAAGAAGCGGTATTACACTTGCTGAAATACCTACAGATGATAATACTAAACTCATCATTACAATAGTGCCGCTTGGTATACCAGCGCCACCTATAGCACCAAGAGTAGAGGTGAGAACTATTATACAATAATCCATCGTAGAGATTGTCATACCAAGCGCTTGCGCAAAGAATAAAGCGCTAATACTCAAACTAATTGAAATCGCTGACATATTTACCGATGTACTTAGTGGTAATATGAAATTCGCAATCTTACTCGAAACTCCTAATTTATGCTGTAGCAAGTCTATCGCTTTCACTATACAAGCTTTAGATGATGAAGTAGAAAATGCTAACATTTGCGTTTCAAACAGTTTGCGTTGAAGACGAAACGGCTTAATCTTAATCAATCGCGCAGCTAATAGAAAGACAACATATTGGACGCATAATCCTACTAAGATCACTCCTGACAGCTTTCCAAGGCCATGCAGTACATCATATCCATGCTTTGCCGTCATACATAAAATGATCGCGAATACTCCATATGGTGCAAAATTCATCACAATTTCCATCACTTTAAAAAGAATCTGTGATGTAACAATCACGAATTTTTTCGCTTCATCTCTATGAGGGGTAAGTAAGATACCAATTCCAATAATAAATGCAAAAACTACAACCTGTAGCGTATTTCCTGCACACATTGCTTCAAACGGATTAGACGGTATAATATTTCCTATAAAGTGCCCTAACTCATTTTGCGATGTATTGCCTTCTTCACTCAACTGAATACTCACTCCACTTCCTGGCTGCATCACAATACCGAGACTCAATCCTATTCCAGAAGATATAATCGCACTCACAACACATACTGCTATGGCTTTTAGCCCTACTTTCTTAAATTGCTGTATATCAGATGTATTAACAATACCAAATAGCACAGCGAAGAATACTACTGGTATGATCATCATCTTTAAAGCATTGGTGTAAAGAGTCGAAAGTACCTCCATACAATTCAATATCAATACACCGTATTCACAATGATAGTAACGAAGAAATACCCCGCATAGTATTCCTCCAAGCATACCGATAATCGATTTTTTCCAAAGTTGCATACAGATACAATACCAAAGTTCACTTAAGACTAAGCTAGACGAAATCAGATTGAGAATATAAAACTAATACCATGCATAACGGTAACAGTAAAACAATGTTTAAGCGTATATCCAATAAATCGATATTACAAATCTTTCTTTTACTTGGAGTAATCTCAATGTGTGCAGGAGATCTAATAATCAGTCACTTAAAAAGTAGTAAAAGTACCACTATAAAAGTAGGCAACGCTGTAATTACTGAGCAAGATATCAAAATTGCAATGCATAAACTTGCAGATAAAATGCTTGGATATCCTGCGGAAACTATTAGAGTAATGACTATAAAAACACTGATAGAGGAAACGATGCTTTCCGAAGAAGCAAATCAAATTGGACTTGTAGTGTCGGATAAAATGCTAAAAAAAGAGCTTAGCAAGATTAAAGATTTCACCGAAGAGGGTAAATTTAACGTACTAAAATACAAAGAAACTTTAAAGCAGTACAATATTCCCGAAGAAAAATTCATTGATAAAATGAAGAACGAAATATTGAAAAAGCAGCTTTTACGTTTCTTTGAATATACGATAGTGCCACAGGAAACTGTTGATATGTTGACACCTGCATTAGTAAATACAAAAACGATACAGTTATACAAATATAAGATTCCAGAAATTCAGATAACAGAAGAAGAGATAGCGAAATTCATCAATGAGATGAAAGTTGATACCAATATACCAGAAAGGAGAAAAGTAGAGTATATTTTGATAGAATCGTCCGAGATACCTACTGATAAAATAACACATGCGGAAATAGAGGAGTTTTATAATCAGAATAAAGAGATGTTTTTCGTCGCGGAAAAAAGAGATATCGCGCAGATAGTTTTTAAAGATTACGATAGCGCTCTCAAAGCATATGATGATATACGTCTCAAGCCTGCAATATCTATCGCTGAATTAAAGAAGAAATATACTGCATCTCTATTACTTGATGCAGCGCCTCTACTTGAAAAGGTCAATAAAGAGACATTTGAACAATATCAAATATTAAATGAAAAGCTTTTTTCTTCTAGCGTTAATGAGTATATAGGACCATTCTCCACGCCTATAGGATGGCATATTTTCCTTATTCAAAAAATATATCAAGCTCAATATGAAGATATTAATTCTCCTGCCGTTATTACAAAAGCAGCTGAGGCAATACGCAAAAATAAACAATTGATAGCAATTGACAAAATATCTGAAGAATTAGAAAATTCGCAGCTTTCAGATCTAACATCCATTTCTAAAAGATATAATAAGCAAATCAAATTTGACGTTTTAACGCAAAAAACACCAAATAAAATCGTAGAAGAGGTGTTGCTGTCAGAAATTCAAAACTTTAATGCTGTAAAAACATATCAATTAGTCACAGATCAAGAAGTTGCAGATGCTGCATTTCAGCTGAAAAACAATAAAGCTGTCGATATTATAGAAATCGTTAATGACGATGCGCATAAAACAATATATGTTATTCGAGTCTCCGATATCATGCGCGCAAAACGCCTTTCATTTGAGGAAATTAAGAAGATTGCAGATAAGATAATACGAAAATATAAAAGACTCGCATTCGGCATTGAAAAAATTTCTCCCTTCCATGCTTGTATACAAGGAAATATCTCAAATCTGTACTATCAGAAACGACTAAACAGCAGTAGTGCTACAATACAAGAAATTCACTCAAAGTGTCTTCAGCAAAGTGATATCAAGAGTAGCATTACAAAGCAGAAAATTATAATAGATAAATTAGATAATCAAACTAACATCGATAATACAATAGTTGAAAGTTTACAGCATTTATCCGTACCTGAACCTGTCACAAAATTGGTCTTATGTGCAGAAAATGAAATATGCTTTGCAAGCTTAGAGAGTATACGATATCCCTCGATACAATCATACAATTTGATTCAAACAAGTGAATTTTATAGCAAAGTAAAACATATGTACGATTCAATCATATACTATGAGTATTTAGCGCATTTACGTCAGAAGTACGGTATAAAGAACTATACAACATATTGAAGTACTCAATAAAATAGCGATGAAATGCACTTCCATTATGTACATCCCTCTTCTACAATATTTGATAAACGCGCGTTCAAAATATCTTATGCACACGAGATACTACTTGTTTCAGTTTTGTTATCTGATATCATGTCCGCATCGTACTTTTAGAGTGTAATATGAAAACTTCTTGCTGCTCTCAAAATGTCACTTCTAATTCTGAAGTAGCGAAAAATGACAATTTACCATCAAGCACAAGGAAATCTATCATCAATATCACAGATAGCGCAGCTGGTAGAGTGCGCTCCTTACTATCTAACAAGCAGGATGCCATAGGTCTCGCAATAGGAGTAAAAAAAGGAGGCTGTACAGGTCTTTCATATACTTTCGATTATGTATATTCTGACTCATCCACTACATATGAAGTTGTCGAATTCGGAGATATCAAGCTATTAATAGACAAAAAAGCAATACTGTATATTATAGGCACAACTCTCGATTATAAGGATGAAAAAATCAGAAGCGGTTTTGTGTTTCTTAATCCAAATGCAAAGGCTAAATGCGGATGTGGCGAGTCTTTTGCTGTATGATAGCTCACACATAAAAAGTTAATCGCTCTTATAGTGGTTTTGGTACTTTCTTGAAAGATGAAGAAATAGTGTCAATAGTGCAAATTACGGTATTAAAATAGAGTAGCAAAAGAAGTTGATGAGTTTCACACAAAGATACTGAGAAGGATAAAAATTGCTCAATAAATGGCTCTAGCTGAAGAGATTAGGCTTTTCGAGAGTACAATTAACTCAAATGCTGAAATACTGAGAAAAGTTGTTGAGGATAGTAAAAAGTAAGAAGCTAATCAAAAAAAGAGAAACTTTAACGGTATTATATACAATAACTTGGCATTTCTTGGTGAGATTTTGACATTGCTGCCGGCTGAATATCGTCGTAGTCTTGGCTATGAAGTACGAGGATTTGCATTCATTGCAAACTATCCTTTCATTCGCTTTGAAAAATATAGTCAGAAGAAAGATCAGTGCTAGTATCTCGTTTGCATACTTCTCTAATGAAGAAACTACCTTCTGCTGCATCTACCTCTTTGCTTCGAGAAAAAGAAAGATTATAGCATATAAGTAAGAAAGAAGATTACGATGTGTAAGTATTTCGATCTTCTGCATCTACCTCTTTGCTTCGAGAAAAAGAAAGATTGTAGCATATAAGTAAGAAAGAAGATTACGATGTGTAAGTATTTCGATCTTCTGCATCTACCTCTTTGCTTCGAGAAAAAAGAAAGATTATGGCATATAAGTAAGAAAGAAGATTACGATGTGTAAGTATTTCGATCTTCTGCATCTACCTCTTTGCTTCGAGAAAAAGAAAGATTATAGCATATAAGTAAGAAAGAAGATTACGATGTGTAAGTATTTCGATATATAAGAAAGAAGAAAGATCGCGATGTATAAGAAAGAAAAAGATATAAATACCGCACAAATGCCGCACAAATATCTTCCGCATAAGCGGCACTATACTGCTCTGTATCGACGAAGAATGACACCATCTTACATAAAGCGAAGAATTACACTGTGACGCATCAGCGCTTTGTACTGCAAATACAATGTGCGACAAAATGATAATTTCAACAGAAAAAGTAATAAAAAGTGGTGACGTGTAACTCGCCTCTTCTCGATACGCTTTTCAGCATTAAAGTTATTGCTTTTTCGTCGCTCATCGCCGATTATATGGTGTGACGGAGAAATGGCCGAGTGGTCGAAGGCGCTTTCCTGCTAAGAAAGTATACGGGTGACCGTATCGAGGGTTCGAATCCCTCTTTCTCCGCCAGCATACGATCTCTCTCGTCTTTTGCGTCGTGAATGTTCTTTGAGACGCTAATTTTTACTCTATCGTAACATCAATCTAATACTCTGCCTATCTTTAAGAGTATCATTTCATTGTCTAAAGTCTTCTCCTTAATTTCGGAGATGCGCATACTTCACGTGAAGATATATATTATAGATTTTTTCTATGATGAATATTTTATAGATTTGTATAAAAAACAGAAAGTTAAAGTATAGAGTACGAATTTTTAATAAAAAGAGTATCTTAGACGCTATTGAATACTTTTCGAATTGTCATTATACATGATCATATTTGATAAAAAAGCACGACTGTAAGATTTTATGAAAATATCTGAACTCAAAGAGCATTCAAGTACGTTTTTCTGGGACTTTAATAGAAAAAATAATGTCAATCATAACTTGCAAATAGTAACTTCGATGATAAATGAGAAGAAACCCTTATATTATAAGCCAATCTTCTTGATTATAAGTAGCATTATTGAATGTTGTTTATATGATTTTTTATGTAGGGTTGCAAAGCACCGACACGAATTCATGAATATTACTCTTGAGCCAAAAGCACTCAGCAAAATACGCGATATCAGTCTTCCAAATAAATTAAAAAATTTCAGTGATATCTGTAAAAAGTATGACTTGTTAAGCATACCTGAAGTACACGAGCGCATCTATAAAGTTGCTGAAATTCGTAATAGAATTCACATTCAAAATCAGGAAAAGAGCGCACCACCATACGAACGAGCACTTTGGACAAAAGATCTCGTTCAAATGTGCGAAAATCTATTAAAGGATATTTATATTTTTATGTGCGAACATCATAGGAGACCGGAGCATATTATAGCTCTCAGTAAAAGACTAGATGATACTTTTTAAAAAGGCAATTTCTTTCAAAATGTTGTAGCAGGTGTACTCGAAATTGATTTATACAATTCGCGTACATCCTTATACAACTTTTTTAAATGTTGTTCAGACATATCAAGAATTGGCTCATACATAAAAGAGTTTAAATGTATGTTTTCTGGCGTCATAATTACAACCCTTTCAAGGAATGGAGTCGCTTCATCTTTTTCATACTTTTTCTTAAAACGATTAAACGTCTGTCCTATCTTATCTTTCAGTGATATGTCACGAGATTCCATATAATATTCTGCCATCAATCTTGCAGCAATTGAGAGTATAATTTTATTTTCAAGATTTAAAGCGCTATCATTTTCTCTCTCGCTAATATCATCAGCAGCAGCACACAATGCGTCAAATATACAAATATCTTTATCTTCTTTGGTTAAAGCTATATCGAACAGATCTTTATATATATCATTTAAATCGCAAAATTTAAGATTTTTTGTCTCAGACTTCACATGTAGTAGAGCAGTTAAAGTGCGGCAATATTCTTCTTTTTTATCGGTTGAAGTGTCGTTACGTTCCTCTTTTTTATCGATTGAAGCGCTATTACAATCTTTCTTTTCACCAGTTGAAGTGCCGTTACGTTCCTCTTTTTTATCGGTTGAAGCGCTGTTACGTTCTTTCTCTGCGCTGATATAATGCAGCAATTCTCGCATGAATGGTATCATTGCTATTAGAATTTTATGTCTCTCACGCTCACCTATTTCCCCTTTTAACTGCGTTTTCCAGTAAGAAAAAGGACTGACAATATATCTGTGACCAGCTTCAAAAAGTGAAATGCTATCATCATTCTTTTGCGCTATAAAAGAGTGCGTTCTTTTATTCTCATCTGTTAAAATTCTTTCTTGAGCTGTTCTAAAAAAATCAAAATTATGCGTTAAAATGATTTGATAGAAATTATTCTCTTCTGTATGTAATTCTTTTAAGTATTCTATAATGGCATACTTATTTTGATAATCAAAAGAATCAGCAATATCATCGATGATGAATAACGTTCTTGTATTACTCTGCTTTCTATTTTCTATTTCAAAAATTATTTGCAATAAATACAACGCTCTTTTTTCACCTTGACTTAAAGTACTCGCACCTTCAAGTGTATCTCTATTAAGTTCCTTAGACAGTCCGTTTTTATCTTTAAATATAAATGCAATATGCGGCTTCTCTCTTCCTAAGATTGCGCTCTTTTTATTTTTGATCTCTAATTCAAATGGCACCTTAAATCTTTCTCGAAAAATATCCACAACCTTACTCCATGTTGTTAGTTGCTTTGAAGCAGCATCCTCAATATGTGTTAAGTTCTCTCTATTTTGCTGATACTCTTCCACTAATTTTCTGAATTTTTCCTCGTCCTTTTTGAAATATGATTTCCAAAGCTTCTCTCTAAAAGAAGATAAATCAGATAATTCATTAATTATCTCAGGCGTTTCTTCCAATAAATCTTGGAAGTCTTTTACATCTTGTCCTTCTGTAATCAGATTTTGTATTCTTTTTAACTCTGAGTCCTGTAAAATTGCTTTTTTCGCTTCATCGAGCACTTTCTGCAGCTCTACTTTATCTAGCAGAATTTTTTTACCCTTTAATTTTACTTTATGCCCTGAAGCAAAGAATTTTTGTTTTTCAAGTGTTTTAAGTACACTATCTGCTTTCGATGGATTAAACTTTGTTCTATCAAAGTATGGTGACTTGTCTAATAGCTCATTGTATTGCTTTGTGTAACGTTCTATATTATCAGTAACATCTTTATTTTTTAATAATTCCTCAACTTTTTGATTGAAAATGAGAGAATATTTAACATCAACGTAGTTGCAGTCGCTGTCAGTAATTTCGTCAATCTTAATGCCCTCTAAGAACTTAAGAAAATTACCGCTATCATCTTTAAAATCAGATAGTATCGTTTTTTCTAATCTACTCTTTTCTATGCCTGAAGATTTATTTAGAGCAACCATTAGTGACGTCTGATTTTTTGCAATGCTCTGCCATATTTCCTCGTATTCTTTTTGTCGTTTTTCATCAACAAGTAATTTTGATATATTCTCAGATTCATATTTCTCTCTATAAGTTTTAATAACAAAGATATCGCTACTTTTAATATCATTGTCATTTAATTTAATATTAAATTCGGATTCTAAGCCATATATCTCTTCTGAAGGCCTTTTTTCTTCTTGTAATTGCAAAAATGTTCTAGCAAAAGAAGTCTTCATAACTGCGTTGGAGGCGTATATGACAACTGTTCTGCACTGTGAAAAGTCAAATTTTTTCTCCAAATTTTGTATGCCATAACAATGCTTTAGCGTAACATCGAGCTTCATGTACTATTTTATTTAATAAATATTCAGTATAGACTTAAATTAATAAAAACTCTTTCAACTTTTATATTACCTTTGCCTTCTTACTCTACATAGAATTTTTTTCCATCATGATCCTTGAAACTCTTCTCTCTTAATTTGCTATATCGATACTGAGGATTTGTTCTAATATGCGCACAAAAATACTTGCCAATGGAGTTATTATCAGGATCACCTTTCATTAATTGCGTATAAGTATCATAAGGTACATTGGTATAACGATAAGCATCGCCTTTGTGAAAGATAATTATCAAAAGCTCATTCTTATGATCATATCCAATCTCTTTTAGATTGCTCGATCTTACCGGTATCATCTCTATCTTCATAATCACGCATTTACATTATTTTTTACCCCAAACGTTAGCACTTTTCGCAGAGAAGAAGTAAAATTCCGGCTCTTTTTGCTGATTATTCTCCTCTTTCATCTGCTCTTGCTTTGCTTTCCTTACTTCCTTGATTTTACGTATCGCTCCATCATAACCTTCCGCTGTAGCAGTACCGAATAAGCTGATAAAAATTTTATCTACATTACTCTGACCAATTGCCTCTAGAATATGATCATCGTTCGGGCTTAAAGAGCATCCGTATATGAATAGTGAGCCGGAAAGATTCCTTAAATTTTCATATGATGTTCTTAGATAATCGTTTTTATAAATCGCATTCCTTTTACCCTCTGCAGAACCATCTATAACACATATCGGAAAATTTCCATCTTCTATCTGCCGCGCAATCTGCATAAGTAAATAGTCTGGAGTGTCATTTGAACGTCTTATTTTATATGTACCGACTTTATCGTGAAACAAATGCAGCGCTCCATGTAAAAATCTCATGTTGCACCCGCACCAATAAGCAAAGTAAAGCCGTTCCTCCCCTTTACCAACAAAACCATCTTTAAACTTTTGAAAAGGCATTGCCCAATATGACAGTAAATCAAAATTTAAAGTATATATGCTATCGAAATTAGCAAGAAATCTTTCACAATCTAACTTCAATTGCCTTGATCTCTTATCATAATTTTGAGGATGAAGTTTCAATATAGCAGTAACTAAAGCGCTCTTAAATTCATCTTTTATCTTCTTCAATTCTTCACAGATTGGATCATCCTTCTTATCCTTTTCTTGAGGTTTAATAATCGTTATGACATCAATACATCTATCAAGGATTCTCATGATCTCCTCGATATTAGTAGTATTTAATTTCTTAGTAATTTCTAATAATTT
Organism: Candidatus Fokinia solitaria; assembly: GCF_003072485.1. NCBI lineage: Bacteria > Pseudomonadati > Pseudomonadota > Alphaproteobacteria > Rickettsiales > Candidatus Midichloriaceae > Candidatus Fokinia > Candidatus Fokinia solitaria. Next base: position 340,269 of record NZ_CP025989.1, on the reverse strand, counting down.
CTCATTTTTATTAATACATTCACAGATTTTATCATATGAAAATATTTCTGCATCATACTCAATGCTAAAGCCATTTCCTAACAATAGATGTTTTTTGTCACCAGCCATTGTTATAGCCTCATCAAATGTCTTTATTTCTCCATCAGTCATTTCCACTTTTATTCAATCCGTTGCCAAAATCACTACTCGACAATACCTTGCATACAGTTTAAACGCAACTGCTTTTGTATCAATTCTGTAAAAAAATCGACTTCTATATTTTTACTACTGTAAAACACTTCATACTAATACAATTGATGTAAAATAATAGGCTATGCTAGACAATTAAAAACACTTTACTCTTCTCAAGAAAACAGGCTTTCGTCACTATGCTAAAGGATGTGCGCTTCAATAAAAAAGAGGCAAATTATAAAGGTGCAGTATGACATTTTGACATGTTTCCTTACATGTTTCCTGACATATTTGATGAGAAAATCTTGATATTTCAAAAAACTAACATAACAACAAAGTATCAAAATTGTTTTCTAGATTCATCAACTCCGTCCATCAGCATCCACCGGTGTGTCGCTGATACCTACCTATTTACATCATCACTTCTTGCGCATCTGAGCATTCTGACATATTTCCTCTCAAACATTCACTGGCAATTGCTTAGTTTTTTTTTGCTTTAATCTCATTAATGAAAAAATATTTTACCTGCTCCTTTTTAAAACCCGCCTCCTTAAATTTTCCAATTGCTGCATATAGTGAAAAATTAGAGAGTGTAGCTAATGCTTTTTTATGACTGATAATAGCATAACATATCTTTATTTCAGATTGTGAAGGAAAAGAAGAAAGCTTCGTACATTCCTTAAATTTACTAACATACCTTTTATCTTCCGCATTCAAGCAGAAAGCAGATGTAAGTCCTTGAATCCATAAATGACTCATTAGAGCTGTTTTTTCTCCTTTCTTAATATGAAAAAACGTTTTAGTACTCTTACAATAAACATCACAGATCTCTATCTTGCCATGATTTTCGGATTGCACCATCTTGCGGTCGAATAATACTAACTGCTCTGAATTAGCATTACAGCAATCGATATTGTACTCCTGCTCTCCAAAAGGTCCTTGACCTTTCTTTTGATATTTTTCTGAGTCATAATCTACAAAAATGTTTCTAATCCACTCATCATTTATTTCATATTCTTTTACTTCCTTTTCTACATACGACAGAAAATCTCGATCTACTTTATACCACTTCTTTCGTAAGAACATATACTCATTGTCATCAAATTTAATATTATCAGCATTCAGACATTGTTTTACCTTCCATGAGTCAAGCTCTTTATCATCATTCGTATATACTGTTATTGTTTTTCGCAACTCTTTACCGAGCACGTCTGCTGAGCTAAAATCTACCGATCCGTGCATGTCACGCCATGCATCAAAAATCTCCTCCATATCATAATATTTCTTTCCATTAAATAAGTAGTACTCAAAAATATCAGGATCAAGAATTTTTACATCAGAGAAAGACATTGTACTATAGTCTCTTTTTTTGAGTAATTTCCCCAATTCTTCATCAAGTCTTTCAGTCACTTCTATATCAGCAACTGAGTAAGTCATATTTATTTCTTTCAAAGAATCATCATTTTTGTAATCATCTGACTCAAATCTCTCTAAAAGCTCTTTTGAAAGTGCAATCAATTCATCTTTCGATTTTGTAGCTGTTATCATCAAGCTCTCTGATCCAGCCACAGAATCGAACAGATGCTTATACTGCTCTTTAACTTTTCCTGATATCCTATGAATAAAATCTAGAAATTTGTTACAATCATACTCTTCTATATCCATACCTTTGCTAAATACTACTCTTTTATCCTTTGCATTACCTTCTAGGCTACGAGCATCTACACTTTTTATCTTTGTAGGATCTATCGTATTTAAAGCAACTTTATATCCAAAATCGCTTTCTATACATTCTTCCCTTAACCAATAACGAGCTACACCGAACGTATATGCAAAAATTCTTTCTTTTTCTTTATCTTTTACCGTGACAAATACTAATAAAGATTCGACAAAATTACGTTTAAACTTCGTTTTATCAAGAGCAAAATAGTCAATCCACCAAGGTTTTTTACCAAAGTTGCTCTCATCTGAATTACGTTTATAGAATATGAAGCTCCCTTCAGATTTTTCACATTTTTCTTTTGTCTCGCCTTTCAATTCTTCGCATTTTGCTTCTTTTACCGCATCTCTCGCTATCTTTTTTTCTTTAAGTAACTTCACAGTAAATTTATGTTTTTCTTGCTTCTCTTTACTCATAACAGCATGCTAATTTCTCTTATAAAACTCTCTCAAAATAACTTGTGCTTTATGTAAAAGCTAGTACATTAATACTAATAGCTTAGTACGATTTTTTTTCTTTACAGAAAATTCAAGGATCCATCATAAAATAATCACTACTTATATCATTTCTTCTCTCAAATGTGGTTATATTGCTTGTAATAATCTCTTTCTCTAATACATTACAGTAGTTCCTATATTCAAAATACCTCAGAATCGCATATCGTTCCCTTCATTTGAATATCCGCAACATAAAATTATTCTCGCTCAGTTAAGAACATCTTAAAAATGTATAAATCATACGAAGAATATCTACTAACTTTACGCAATGATAATCGTTACAGAATCTTAAATACACGAGATATACAAGAGAAACATACTAATTTCCTGGACTTCTCGACAAACGACTATCTCAATCTAAGTCAGAACAGTGAAGTTATAGAAGCGGCTATAATCAGCGCTCGAAAATACGGCGTAGGCGCAACTGGTTCAAGGTTATTATCTGGCAACTTACCGTTATACGAAGAATTTGAAAAAATCATCGCAAGAGATAAAAATACAGAATCCTGTTTGCTTTTTAGTTCAGGTTTTCAAGCGAATATAAGCACATTATCATGTTTACTCGACGAAAAAGTTTTACGAGGAAAAGCGATAGTTTTCTTTGATAAACTGAATCATTCAAGTCTTTATCAAGCAGTATTTCTTAGTAAAGCAGAGTTATGCAGATATCATCATAACGACGTTGAACACTTAAAGTCGCTTATGGAAAGTTACAAAAATGATTCAAGACCGAAGTTCATCGTAACAGAAACGCTTTTCGGCATGGACGGCGATATAGCGCCTTTAAAAGAAATAGCAGCACTTGCGACGAAGCATCAAGCATTCTTATATCTGGACGAAGCGCATGCAACTGGCTTATTCGGCAAAAATGGATATGGGCTCTCTACTACAGTGCAATTACATAATATTCCTCATGTTATAATGGGTACATTGAGTAAAGCAATAGGAAGTAGCGGAGGCTACATCGCAAGTAATAAAACGATCATTGATTTTCTCATAAACAAAGCAACTGGTTTTGTATACTCTACCGCGCCTTCACCGCACATTATTGGTTCTGCTTCAAAAGCTTGGACAATGGTGAAGTCTTTACAAAATGAACGCACTCATTTGCAAACTCTCGGCACTATATTACGTACAAAACTTCAAGAATTTGGATTTGATATTGGCACATCTGCCACTCACATTGTTCCTATTATTTTCAAAGAAGAAAAAATCTGCTTACAAATCAAAGATGCATTGATGAAACGAGAAATTACAGTATCCTGTATAAGACCTCCTACAGTGCCGCATAATTCTTCTCGTATAAGAATAGCACTGACATCGAAGCATCAACTGCAAGATATAGAAAGGTTAGTAAACTACTTAAGAGAAATAATACAATGAGTTACCATTTTGTCTTCTGTCATGGCTTCGGATTTGATGCAAGTTTTTGGGATAAGATTGCACCATGTTTTAGTAAAGAAAAATGCACTTTTATAGATTTAGGATATTTTAGAAGGCCTTCACATTTCAACATACCTCATGATGAAAAAATCATAGGTATAGGACATTCTCTAGGATTATTGAAACTACTTGAGTTACATAAAAACTTTGAACGCCTAATCGCTTTGAACGGTTTTAGAAATTTTCTAGGATTTCATCCTATATTACGAAGAGAAAGGGAAAAAGAATTAAAGATGTTGGAAAATAAATTTAGAACTGATCCTATGATTGCATTAGATCTTTTTTATAGCAGATGTAGCACTTCATTATTGATCAAATGCCCTAATAAAGAAGATTTAAATTCCGATCTAATGTGCACTGAACTAAACTTACTACGCAGTACAATAGTGCTACCATCCGTTCCTACACTTGTTCTAGCATCGGATAATGATATGGTGGTACCGCCGCAAGTTATACATGATAATTTCAGTAACACAAATATAAAATTAGATGTGATAGATAACGGTGAACACATACTTGGACTCGCTAGTCCATTAGCTGTTTATGAAAAAATTATGAAATTTCTAGATGGCTTCTATCTCTGGTAAAGTGCAAGAGCGCTTCAACAGCGCAGATAAAACATATGATTTAGTTGCCATAATTCAGCGAAAAGCGGGAAATTTTCTAATAAAAAAATTATCAAAAATTCAGAATTTTACTCCTAAAACAGTTTTAGATTTAGGTACTGGTACTGGCTATATGACTGAATCATTAATGAAAGTATATCCTCAAAGCCATTACACATTAAATGACATCGCTGAAAGAATGCTTGATATATGCAGGCTAAAATTCATTAAAAATCCGAATTGCACCTTTATACAAGGTGATATGGCAGAATTAGATATCGATATGCACGATCTGATAGTAAGTAATTTCGCTTTGCAATGGGTAGAAGATTTACAAAAAACTATCCAAACATTGTATTTGAATAGTTCTCAAATATTTGCATTTTCCACATTACTAGATGGTACATTTCGAGAATGGCAGAATATTATTAACATATACACCGATACCGTACTTCAAAATTACCCTAAAGAAACAGCGCTTGCAGAATATTGCAATACAATCAAAGGACATTGCTGTTTCCAATACTGGACCATGAATAGAACTATAAAGTTTGATACTGTACTATCATTTATTAGATACCTTAAAGCATTAGGTGCTTCAGCATCACACAGGCAAATACCGTTTCGCATACTAAGAACATTAATACGCGAACAAAAGCGCCCTCTTATCATCTCTTATAAGATATTTTTCGGAATCTTTAAAAAAAATATAACATGAAAGTATTTATATGCGGCACAGATACCGACATAGGAAAGACGGTAATTTCATCTTGGCTTACTTTGCATATGGATGCTACATACTTCAAGCCTATACAGACAGGAATAAGCGAGGGTAATACAGATTCTATGACTGTAAAGAATCTCTCTCAAGGTAAAATACATCAAGAAAAATTTGTGTATAAAAAAGCTTTATCTCCACATCTTGCTGCTAAACTTGAAAATGAGCGCATTGATATTGATAAAATAATTTTACCACAAGAGGAGAATTTAATCGTTGAAGGCGCAGGAGGATTACTTGTACCAATCAACGATGAGTATCTCATGATCGATCTGATAAAAAAACTAAATATCTCAGTAATTATAGTTACAAGTGCAAAACTTGGTACTATCAATCATACTTTACTTTGTATAGAGGCATTAAGAACGAGAAAGATTGATATTCTTGGAGTGATTATGAATGGTGAAGATAAAAATGAAAACATGGAAGCAATAGAATTTTATGGCAAGACTCAAGTGATAGCGCAATTTCCATACTTGAGTAAAATTAGCTATAATACTTTAAAAGATATTCCACTTCCGGAAAGATTAGTAAAAATTTTGAGAGATACACAATGATATTTTCCAACCTTGATAAAGAAATGATATGGCATCCGTTTACGCAAGAAAGAACAGCGAAAAATATAATTTGCGCTAAGAAAGCTTTAGGTGCTTATATCTATGATCAAAACGATAAAGCTTACTTAGATCTCATTTCAAGCTGGTGGGTTAACATTCATGGTCATGCAAATGCGGAAATAGCAAATAGTATATACAAGCAAGCAAAAACTTTAGAACACGTTATTTTTGCAGGCTTCACTCATGAAACTGCAATTAATTTATGCAAATCCTTACGTACAATACTACCTTTAAAACTAGCAAAATTCTTTTTCTCAGATAACGGCTCTACTTCCGTTGAGGTTGCGATTAAGATGGCTTATCAGTACTGGCGTAATTTAGGATATAGAGACAAAAGTATATTTCTCAGCTTTGAAGGTGGATATCACGGTGATACATTCGGCGCAATGTCAGTAGGAAAAAAATCCGGCTTTCACGATCAATTTAAAGATCTGTTTTTCAAAGTTTTGGCTATACCATACGCCGATACGTGGGACGATGATCGAGAAATTGAAGCAAAAGAAACGCAAGCTATCAAAGTGCTACAGAAGTACTTAAAGCAATATAAAGGAAAAATTGCAGCTATTGTATTGGAGCCACTTATTCAAGGCGCAGGTGGTATGAGAGTATGTAGAGTAGAATTTTTACAAAATATCATAAAGCTAGTACGTGAGAACGAAATACTAATCATCTTCGATGAGGTGATGACAGGCTTTGGTAGAACTGGGACACATTTCGCATTCGAAAAACTTTCTGATATCACTCCGGATTTTCTATGCCTTTCAAAAGGGATTACTGGAGGTTTTCTTCCACTTGCTTTGACAATTACTGGAGATAACATATACGAAGCATTTCTTGGAGATGATTTCAGTACAGCGTTCGCGCATGGTCATTCGTATACCGCTAATCCTCTAGCATGTAGCGCAGCAATTGCATCGTTCAACTTACTAATGAAAGCTGAATGCAAAGCAGCAATTCAAAATATCAACGATACACATCATGCTGGTATAAAATTTCTAAAAAAACAATGTGCATTGATAGAAAAACCTCGAATCATAGGCACAATTTCCGCTTTCGATGTTAAAGTACCGAAAGATTTAGTACCTACAATAAGCGCAAAACTTCTCAGCGAAGGATTGTTGCTAAGACCACTCTCAAATACAATTTATTTGCTACCTCCATACTGTATATCGAAAAAAGAATTGGAAAATGCCTATGATAAGATTGGTGAGGTACTTAACTCATTCAGATAATTTATATCGCCTCTTCGAGAATAGTTTTACAAAACTCAACACAAAACAGTTGTATGAGTTTCATTCACTCTGATACTTCTTTTGCAATTAAATGGAAGAAGACTTAGTTATGTATTACACTACTTGCGGCGCTTCGAAGGCCTAAACGCTGCAGTAAAGCGTCATCTCTCTGCATTGTAGGATTCTCAGAAGTCAAAAGCTTCTCACCATAAAAAATAGAATTCGCACCAGCAAGAAAGCATAAAGCTTGCATTTCATCCGACATTTGCTCGCGACCAGCAGATAGCCTAACATACGACTTCGGCATCATAATCCTCGCAAGCGCGATTGTTCTTACGAAATCAAAAGGATCTACTTCCTTTTGATTCTCCAAAGGTGTGCCTGGAATTCTGATTAATTTATTTATTGGCACTGATTCAGGTGGCTGATCAAAATTAGCTAAAACAACTAACATCTTCACGCGATCATCATTTGATTCGCCCATTCCTATAATGCCGCCGCAACAAATCTTGATACCAGCCTTACGTACACATTCAATTGTATTCAATCTACTCTGAAAATCTCTTGTTGTGATAATTTTATCGTAAAATTCTTCAGATGTATCAATATTGTGATTATAGAAATCTAACCCTGCTTCCTTCAATTGCAGCGCTTGCTCTTCCTTAAGCAGGCCTAATGTCATACAAACTTCTAACTCCAATTTTTTTACTTCCCTTATCATCTCACAGATTGCAGGCATTTCTTTATCTCGTAAGCTTCTCCATGCAGCGCCCATACAAAATCTACTAGCACCCTTCTTCTTTGCTTCTTTTGCTTCCTCTACAACATCGCTTACCTTCAACAAGTGCCCCTTCTCTACTCCAGTATTATAATGCATCGACTGCGGACAATATTTACAATCTTCAGTGCAGCCACCAGTTTTTATACTCAAAAGCGTACTAATTTGAATAACATTTGGAGAAAAATACTGTCTATGCACTGTTTGTGCATCATAAATAAGCTGATTAAACGGAAGTGCAAAGAGTGCTTCCGCTTCTTCAAAAGCCCATCTCTTTTCCATAGCGTTGCGTACTTTGTTTTGCATTATATTTACATCGAAATGAATGACATTGCAATGTGTATAGCAAATTGACGGATCGAAAATATTACCATGTTACAAGAGAATTAATAAAGTACGCTTATGCCACACTACAACTTCGTAAATTAAAAAATCTTTCAAGAGAAAAATTTATATTTTGCTAAAAGCGTTAAGCAAAGATTTTACAATACGATTTTCACTCACTATACTGCCGTTTTCTTAATACTCTAATATATGCCAAAGTTTTGGATAGGAGTCGCTTCAAAAGAACACGTAGAAAATGGCGTAAAACTTGGCATATGCCAATTTTGCCATGGTAAGTTAGCGCCAGCGAAACGACCAAAGTTAGGAGATTTTATAATATACTACTCTTCTAAAGTAAAAATGCATGAGAGTAAAGTTTATCAAAAATTTACCGCTATCGGCATAATTACCGATGATATGCCGTATAAATTCGATATGGGTGGAGAATTTCAACCATATAGACGTAATGTGAAGTATTTTGAGGGAAAGCACACAGATATTAAGCCTCTCATTAACTCTCTATCATTCATAAAAAATAAGGACGCGTGGGGCGCAGTTTTCCGCTACGGATTTTTAGAAATTGACAGAGAATCTTTCGAGATTATCGCGAAAGAAATGCTTGATGAGTCTTTCATACAAAATCTCGCAATATGAGACACACACGTAAGTCTCCAATACATTGAGTTACCGCAATCTCAAGCAAGCGCATAAATCGTATTGATGCTCTCTTCACGCAATGATACAATGCACGAAAAATTATATCAGAAATTGAAAATTATAGTAGGTACAAATTCGCAAAAAATAGCGCAGAAAATAGCCTTTTATCAAAATGCTGAATACATTCAAGCTGCTGTACAACGGTTTTCCAATGGAGAATTTTCGATTCAACTACATACCTCATTATATGGCAATAAAGCAATTATAGTGCACTCCATACATCGCAACGTAAACGACGATATTATAGAATTACTGCTTTTGGCGAATGCAGCTCAAAATGCCGGCGCATCTAAAATAATTGCTATTATTCCTTACATTGCATATTGCCGTCAGGATAAACAATTGCAATGCGAATATGCAGTAACATCTCCAATTAATACAATTGCAAAAATTATCAAGGCAAGCGCCATTGAATGCTTATTAACGGTAGATATTCACTCTGCTAAAGCAAGAGAAGCATTTGATATGAGATTTTATAATATCGATACTACTGATCTATTCGCCTCACATATTCGCAATGCCGATAATCCTTTAATAATTTCACCAGATCTTGGAAGCGCAAAAAGAAGCAAAGAAATTGCGGAAAAATTGCATTGCGAACATATTATCATGAAGAAAGATCGCAGCATCGGCACAGCGCTCAAACAATCTGATATAAAAGCAATATTAAATAAAAATTGCATCATTGTAGATGATATTATAGATACTGGATGGACAGTAATAAACGCAGCAGAAACTCTGATAAAGTATGGCGCAAAAACTATAAAAGCTATGATTAGTCATGCAGTACTTTCTCAGAATATGCTTTTTGCATCGCATAAGATACATACAATATGTGAAATTATCACAACATCGACTATTGCTCACACAAATTTACCAAAGTACTTTAAAGTACTCGATATAAGTAAAACTATCTCTCGGAAAATATCAGAAATCACTAATAATTAGAGTGATATTCATTTCTTTGATACTATCTTTGACAAATAGTACTTTTATATCTATTAGTGCTATATTCTTCTTAATTAAGTAGCATAAAAACAATATTCATTCGCTGATGCACATAATACAAGAAATTAGAAAATCTTTTCACGATCACATAACAAGAAGTCCTACATTTGCAGCATTTGCATTTAAGACTGGAGTTGGAGATTATGCAGAACACGATCAATTTATTGGAGTGTCAATGCCAAATCTAAGAAAAATTGCAACTGCATTTAGTCAGATCGCTATTAGTGAGATACACTATTTTCTCTCATCTAAGATAAATGAAGAGAGAGTATTCGCTTTACTTGTTTTGATAAATCGATATCAGAAATCTACGAAGAAAGATGAGTTATACAGCTTTTATATGGAGAATTTACAGTACATAAACAATTGGAATCTCATAGATTTATCTGCTCCACTCATAGTCGGGCATCACTTATACGATAAGAAGCGTGATATTCTATTTACGTTAGCAGACTCACATCACTGGTGGAAACGCAGAATCGCTATTGTATCAACATTATATTTTATCAGAAAAAACGATCTGAAATACACTTTTCAAATTGCAGAACTGTTACTACGAGATACGCACGAATTACTGCATAAAGGAACTGGTTGGATGCTACGCGAAGCGGGGAAAAAGGAGAAAGAAGCGCTACTAAAATTTCTTAACATTTACGCAGCTTATATGCCAAGGACAATGCTAAGGTACGCTATAGAAAAACTCGATCGCACGGAAAAGGCTTTTTACATGAAAAAGACTGCCATTACTTTCGAGTAGCTATCACTGTCTCTCCACCTACCATAATTTGTCCTAAGCGCACATTTAACGCATATTCAGAAGGTACGTAAACATCCATTCTACTTCCAAATCTTATAATGCCAAATCTTTCGCCTGCTTTCACAATTGCATTTCTATCAAGATTACAAACTATTCTCCTCGCAATTAGCCCTGCAATTTGCACAAAACATACATATTGCCCTTCATCGGTACGTACTAAAATAAGTTGTCTTTCATTAAACTCACTTGCTTTATCCAACGAGGCATTAAAAAACTTCCCCGCATTATAGTAAGTATCTACAACGACGCCACTTGCAGCGTTTCTATTGACGTGTACATCGAAAACGCTCAAAAAAATACTCACTCTAGTAAACTGCGAGTCTTTTAATTCCTCTATATTACCTGCAATTTCTTTCGGAAGAGTCATTGCATTTTCTATATTCGAGACAGAACCGTCTGCTGGACTGAGTATTACATTATCGGCGAGAGGTGGCACTCTATCAGGATCACGAAAAAAAGTAGCAACAGCAATAGCAAGAAGGCTGAAGAATATTACTGCAAACGGTGATATGAAAAAACTTACAAGGACGCATGCCAAACATATAGCAATAAACGACCTGCCCTCCTCATGAATTTTCATATTAAACATAACAACAAAATTTATTTATATGGCATTTTCTGCCTTAGAAAGTACTAACATTACGTCGGTGATTTGATTTTTAACGTAACAGATATTACCCTGAAGTTTCAATGTCGGATTCTACATACACATAACAATACAATCAAGATGTACAAAGATTTGATACATTCAAGCAAGCATAGAGTACGCCACTTTTGGACTGATTTTAGCATCATAAGCTCTCACATACTCGCATTGACATTTCTCGCGCTAAGCGGTTTCGATATCTTCGATATCTGCCATCAACTTCACACTTTCGTAGCGCAAAAAATGCTCATCACAAAGGATCTTATAATGTTTGAAACGGCACGTAAAGCATGTATTGTAATTACTTCTAGTGCTATTGCGTTATCATTACATTCATATTTCAAAGCGCCACTTAGTAAAAATGCGCATTGGGAAACTCCACTCTTAATGATCTTTGGCGCCTTCGCATCGCTCATTATAGCAATAGCGCAGGATTTAATCATAATATATCTCTGTCTTGTGGTATTTTCCTTAGTGACTCAAATACTTTTATCTCAATCAAAAGATAAATTCGGATTAGAAGCGGCGATAAAATATTTTATTTTTGATAATTGTATAGGGATATTATTTTTACTTGGTATAGCTTTGATATACATCTCGCACGGCAACGTCGATATATATTCTCATTCTTTGCAACATATAAAGATCATTTCTGCTCTTGATTTACCTACTTCTACTTTAGAAAGTGCAGGATTTGCAATATTACTGATATACGGATGTTTCAAGCTTGGAGTACCTCCTTTACATTTTTGGATACCTGATACATTACAGAGTGCAAAGATAGAACATTCTCTATATATACTAGGCGTTCTGAAGGTGCCAATATGCTTGATGATGATTAGAATTCTCAAAGCTTTTCCAGACTCAGAATATATATGTCAAGCAATGCTATTACTTGGAGTATGTACAACACTTTGGCCAGCTATAGTAAATCTCCAACAGTCAAACATAAAAAGAGTATTTGGATATAGTGCAATACATCAATCCGGCTTTATACTAGTGGCCATGGCAATTCCTTTCGGAGAAAATGCTTCGATAATATACGTCAGTACTTATATCACACTCATCCATATACCGATAATGTACTTATTATCAAAACTGGATTCGCTATCAAACGATGATGATAAATGCTTTCTCACTATTGATAACGTAAAAATCATTTCTCCTTATTATCAATTACCATTCTGTATACTAATGTTATCTGTAGCCGGCATTCCGCCACTTGCAGGCTTCTTTATTAAGCTTAATATTTTCGAATTACTAATACAGCAATCTTACTATATCACCACGTGCATGGTATTTTTGTCGACGATAGTGGCGGCATTTTACCCGTTTAGAATAATTTCATCTCTATTCTTTTCCGAAGTGAAAAAAATATTAGCAGGAGAAAAATCATCAATATCGCTCGAAGATGCCGTTGATAAAGAACTTTCTATATACGTTTCAAGTACAAAACGGCATAAGCATTTTACTATCGATTTTCGTTTTTGCATTATTGCACTTTTCGTTTTAATGAATCTGATGTATATCTTTTCAGATACATTTAACGTGGAAAAATATCTATCACTATAGTGCCTCGCATAATACTATTTGGAAATGAAAAAGGCGGTGCAGGAAAAACGACGGCAGCCATACATCTTTCTATCTTACTCTGCAGCGTTGGATTTAAGGTAGTTAGCGTCGACTTAGATAGCTATCAGCAATCTTTCACTGGTTACATAGAAAACAGAACAATGCAAAAAAATAAGCTTGGTCTGAATATTCTGATACCGAAGCACATATGTTTCATAGATAAGTCTTTCGATAAGTACAGAAAAGATGCGGAGATAGCAGAAGGTGAAGACATCATGAAGATAGCAATACATCAAAATGGAAATGGAGAAGAACTTGAAGAATGCTTGGAAAAATATATGGTGAAAGAACATGAAGATTATGATTACGTGGTAATAGATTCACCAGGAGGTAGTGTTTCGCTTAGCAGAGCGGCACACGCGCTTGCTGACATAGTAGTAACTCCTATTAACGATAGTATAATAGATATAGAGCTTCTGTCTAAAATAGGAGATTCATATGAATCTGTATCTCCTGGCCCTTATGCAGTAATGCTTTTTGAGCAAAAAATACGCAAAACTGCAAAATGTGGATATCCTTCTCGGTGGTATGTGATGCGTAATAGAGTTGGTAATGCAGATACGATCAATAGTAAGAATACGGAAATGATACTGTATCAACTCTCCAAGAAACTAGGATTTAAGAATATTTCAGGCTTTGGCAATAGAAACATCTTCAAAGAGCTTTTCAACATGGGATTATGCGTATTGGACTCTGATGTACCATTGGTAAAGTCTAGACTTTCTACTTCTGCTATTGCAGCGAAGCTCGAAATACTAGAGCTTGCAAAAGAATTAGAAATTGATCTGAAGAAATAAGTTTTTATTTAACGCATACCTTAGCTAAAAAGCTTGATCTTGCAACAGTATTGATTACATTCTAGACTACGCTTATCAAAGCTTCGTTTTCTCGTGTAATGAAAATTCAATTCTCTTCTTATACATCATCTTTATCAGATGACAATGTGAATGTGTTTCTTGTGGACAGCACAATATCACTCCAAAGTTATTCCGATATTGACAGTAATTTATTATCAAAAATCTCTACTAATGCAAAAACGATAAAGCATTTTTCAGGTAATATTAAACAATCTTTTTTCTCCATTATCGATGGTAAGAAAGTACTATTGATAGGTATTAACAACAACATAAAAGATGCTGCGAGATCATCAGAATTTTGTTTTTATTCTCAGATCGGTGCTACGATTACAGATTGTATCAATGCACTGAAAGAAGAAAAAGCTGCTCTTTATATACCTAATTTCATCAAAGAAGATGATATCGCGTCTATAGTACTTGGCATGCAGTTAAGAAATTACTCCTTCTCAAAATATTTCATAAGCAAACTTCAAGAGCATACCAATTCATTTACAAAGTGCGAAGTACATTCAAACTTTCATGCCGCAATACAAAAACGTTTCGATACGCACTATAGCTATCTAATAGATGGAGTATTCTTGGCACGCGATCTAGTAAATGAGCCAGCAAATACGCTTTCTCCAGAAGAATTCGTCAGCGTAATTCAGAAAAAATGTTCTTCTATCGATAAATTGACGATTAAAGTTTTAAAACGAAATGAAATGCAAGCACTAAAAATGAATGCACTACTAGGTGTCGCACAAGGCAGCAGTAGAGAGCCGCAATTGCTTGTAATGGAGTGGAAAGGCGGCGGTAATGAACATGTTGGTCTAGTAGGAAAAGGTGTAACTTTTGATAGCGGAGGGATTAGTATAAAGCCCTCTCAGAATATGGGCGATATGAAAGGTGATATGGGAGGTGCCGCAACTGTAGCAGGCACTATGTATGCCATCGCAAAACGAAATGCCAATATTAACGTAGTTGCCGTCATACCACTTGTGGAAAATATGCCTTCCGGAACAGCACAAAGACCAGGCGATGTAGTATCATCGATGTCCGAACAAACTATCGAAATCGATAATACAGATGCAGAAGGCAGATTGATACTGGCTGACGCGCTATGGTATCTCCAAGAAAAATATCATAATGTAACGAAAATTATCGATTTAGCAACTTTAACAGGCGCTATAACAATTGCACTTGGCGATGTATATGCTGGCCTGTTCTGCAATAGCGATACATTAGCTAAAAATCTCATTACCGCAGGATATGATAGCGGAGAATTGCTATGGCAACTCCCTATTGCAAGCGAATATGATGCACAAATTAATTCTACAATAGCAGACATAAAGAATGTAGGAAGCGGTAGAGGCGCAGGTAGCACGACAGCTGCTCAATTTTTATATAGATTTATTAAAAATAAAAGCTACAGTTGGGCACACATAGACATTGCAGGAGTGTCCATGTCTAAGCATCCATCTCATTTCGCAACAAGTGGCGGAACAGGATTCGGTGTTCTATTGTTGGATAAGTTTATGCAGAAATATGAATTATAAATGCATGCTGATTCTTTTACTCTTCACTAATTTATAGTATCTTTTATCATTATCATCACATTCGCTTATGCATCCTTTTTCTCAAAATTTCAGTTTTGGCACTGATGGTATTAGAGGATTTGCTAATGGCAAAGTAATGAACTCAGACGTAGCTTTGAGACTTGGACAAGCTATAGGAATATACTTAAAGCAGTATGAGAAAGTGCCACGTCAGCACATTCACAAAGTCATCATAGGAAAGGATACACGCCTTTCATGCTATATGCTGGAAAGTGCTATCACAGCGGGCTTCGCTTCAGTAGGAGTACATGTAAAGCTTGTTGGTCCTATACCTACTCCAGCAATCTCATACCTCGTACGCTCCATGAGATGTGATGCAGGGATCATGATAACGGCATCTCATAACAATTACGATGATAATGGTGTAAAAATCTTCGATAGAAATGGCGCAAAAATTTATCGTGAAGTACAAGAAATATTGAAAAGCATTGTAATTGATGAAGATGTTATGCTTAGCAATCTTGCTACCTCGCATAACATAGGAAAAGTCTCAAGGATAGAAGATGTACATGGACGATACATAGAACATGTAAAAAACGTCTTTTCCAAGCAATTAACTTTGGACGGAAGAAAAATTGTAGTAGATTGCGCAAATGGTGCGACATATAAAGTTGCGCCTACTGTATTTAAAGAACTCGGTGCTGAAGTAATTGCAATAGGAGTTGAGCCAAACGGATTGAACATCAACAAAGGCTGTGGCGCATTATACACAACATCATTGCAAGAAACGGTAAAGAACGTAGGTGCTGATATAGGCTTTGCATTCGATGGAGATGGAGATCGATTAGCTGTATGTGATGAAAATGGTAACATTATATCCGGAGAATATCTGATAGCATGCATAGCAGATTACGTATATAAGGACTCTATTCCTTCTATTCCACGTAATGTAGTAATCACTAAATTATGTAACGCCGCTTTCAGTGATTATATGAAGTCTCGAAATTTTAATATCATATACTCAGACGTTGGAGATACTCCTGTTATGAGAGCTATGGTAGAAAATCAAGCTTTTGTAGGAGGAGAGATTTCAGGGCATATAATGATTAAAAATTCTTCTCAAAGCAGTGATGCAATGGCGGCATCAATGTACATCCTCTCCGCTATGCAAGAGCAAAAAGCAATTACAAGTGAAATGCTTGTCAAATTTCCACTTTATCCACAGTCTACTTTTAATTTTGAGTACCATGAAGATGTCAATCCTCTCAATACTCAAGATGTATGGCAAGCAGTACAAGAAACTATAGCACAAAATAAAGATTATAGGATAATCGTACGTAGCTCCGGAACAGAAAATGTAGTAAGAATAATGGTAGAGGGGAGAGATATGATTAAAATAGGTTATATAGTAAACGCATTAGTTGATATTCTAAGCAGTAAAAAGCATGAAAGAGCAAAATAAAAAAACTGGAGTCGTAATGGTGGTTTCAGGCCCTTCTGGCACAGGAAAAACTACGATATCTACAATGTTAGCTAAGTTAGTAGATAACTTGAGATTCTCTATATCATTTACTACAAGAAACAAGAGAGTAAACGAAATTGATGGAGAGAGTTATCATTTCGTTACGAGAGAGTATATGGAACAATTGAGAGATAAGGGAGAATTGCTAGAATGCGCTGAAGTATTTGGTAATCTATACGGCACTTCAAAAGTACAGATAGAAGAGCAAATAATGAATGGTAGAGATATAATATCTGATGTTGATGTACAAGGTTATATCGCGTTAAAATCACTTCTTCCAAACAACGTATTTGGAGTATTTTTATTACCTCCAAGTAAAGAAGAAGTGTTGGATAGACTCTCTAAGAGAGGTGGCACTGCTACTGAAATAGCTACAAGATTCAAAGCGTTTCAAGAAGAAATTTCTCATCATGATCAATATGATTATGTAATCTTCAACTATGATATGGAGACGACGCTACATACCGTAAAGAACATATTAAGCGTTGAAAAATGCAAAAGATCTAGAAATCTTAATGTTATTCACGATTATATCAATGCTATGAGTAAGTAGATGATATGTTACTTTTGAATAACATAATGCACTATCGCTAAAGAAACGCTATTTACACTCCATCACATTGTGCTTCGCTGTATGTCTATGCAGTGATAATGTGTATAGCACAACAGCGCCAGCATTTGACACATTAAGGCTTGGCATATCACTGCCTTCATTCATACCTATTTTAGCTATGAAGTTGCAACTTTTTTCGGTAGATACTCTCATCCCTATTTCTTCATTTCCAAATACTAAAGCTACGTTCTCTATCACTCCAGGAATTTCATTGTATACAGCACTGATTTCTTTTTCTCCGTTAGCACTTAATCCAATGATAATAAAGTTAAACATTTTCAAAGTATTAATAGCCTGCACTAAATTCGTCACTTTAATGTAGGATACTTGCTCAAATCCACCGCATGAAACTTTCAACATTATCGGCATTTCATCAGGAGAATCGATTCTTGTAGTCACTACTGCACAAATACCAAAAGCAGCACATGATCTGATGATAGCACCAATATTGTGAGGATCTGTGACTTTATCCAGTAGCACTACAGAAAACGCACTACCTTCTTTTAGCTTCATTTCTAAAAATTCCTCCAAACACATCTGCTTAAGTGGCACAGAGCGTAATGCAATCCCTTGATGCACTACATCACCACTCATACCAGTAGCAGCACGAAATTCCTGTACTGTCTCTACTATAGTATGCGGTATATTATTGAAGGTAATACCGCTTTCGTGTAAAAATCTCGTTGCATATTCAGTCATAACAAGCATTTTCTTCTCACGTTCAGGATTACGCATTGCAGCAACTACCGGATGCTTACCATATATCCAGTATGCACTACGCTTACTTCTTTTCTTCATCATGACATATCACGTTATTGGGATAGATCCAGGGTTACGTACTACCGGATGGGCTATCCTCGTAAAAGACAAACAAAATCGCAACATCCACCATGCTGCATCCGGCATCATACAGAGTACCAACTACCAAGATGATGCAGAGAGATTATATCATATATTCGCTCAACTCAAGGAAGTTATAAAATATTTCTCAATAGATTTTGCAGCAATAGAAAATACGTATGTAAACAAGAATGCAAAAACTTCTATAAGATTGGCACAAACTAGAACTGCCGCAATGCTTGCATGTCGCGAGCATGATATCAGCATAAAAGAATACCAAGCTAAAACGATTAAGAAACGTATTTCTGGAAATGGTAATGCAGATAAAGAAACGATCATGCAATATATTTGCTTACATCTCGACATCAAAATAGAGGAAATTTCTCCGAAAATTGTGATGGATCAGAGTGATGCTATAGCAATCGCTTTATGTTGCATCTCAGAAATAGATTGAATGTTATCTAATGTACACTTTGTAAGAAAAGTATTGACATTCATTTCGCATTGCGAATAAATAGTCGCATAAATGTATTTTTGCAATGAGAAAAGGCTTTTTTAGATTCGCAACAGTGGCTATTTGCGGATCCTTCTACACGACACTAAGTAGTGCCGCAGGTACAAACAGCAATCCTTCAGTGAATAAACCACAGACAACGACCGAGGTTATTGAGATCACAAAAGCAGAAAAGCCGCAATATGGCAATGGACAAGCACTTATCTCCAATGAGATGCTTAACTTGAATAACTCATCTAATACTACGTCTATTCAAGATAAAGCTGGCTCTCTCTCGCAACAAATTACAGTAGGAAAAGAAGAGGTAAAAATCCTTGTTAAGCCTGTTCTCAACGTGCAGTACGGCGCTGTAATGAATGATGGTATCTTTAAGAGTGCCGATGCATTACTAGAAGAGTATGATACTACCGATAAAAGCGACTTTTTCAAAAAGAAAGTATACCCTTACAATTTAATGAGTCCTGGCAATCCATCAAGATGGGGCGATTTTAGCGGTTTGGTAAACTTCAATAACGTAGTCGTTGACGTAAGCGTTTTGCATCAGGGGTTAAAGTACGGCGGTAATCTCTCGCTATATGCAAACGTATCAAGACCTACATCTGGCGGTGGTGTTATGACTGCAGGAGAAGCATGCGTGTACTGTGAATCAGTAGAACATAAGATAAAAGTAAAAGCTGGAAGTACAGTAGGTGTGCAAAATGAGTTGCTATTATCTGCCAATAACTTAGCAAAAGGTGGAATGGGACTGAGTGGAGATCTGCCGTTTTATATTCAGTACCCCGCTGTAGCACCGTATAATCAACAATACAAAAATGGTAGTATATATGATAGCACTAAACCAATAACAGCATTATTCACCTTACAGCCGTTCGTTGATTCTCCGTCTCTTCCTGGTCCAGCTAATATAGCACCAAAGGCGAATAAAATCTCTGTGACAAAAATATTTGAATTTTCAGATATTTCTACAACTATAGGCGCTTCTTTCACTCCTGATACGCAGGTAAAAGGAACTCTTTCAAGCATAACATCTATACCGGATGGTAGTTTGAACGGCTTTCAAAACGTTATCGGATACGGTGGCAAAATCGCAGGACGAATTAATGCAGATCTCGAATTCGAAGTCTCTTTAGTTGGAGAATTTTGTCGCAAATTCAACACTATATGCAGTGTAGAAAAAATGAAAATTATAAGAGAAGATTTAGGATTAAAGAAAGATAAGGATACTATCACAATGCAACCAAAGGAAGATGAGGAAGGTAACGTCAGAAAATTACAGAAAGGTAATGTTACAGTCGAAGATATAAAATTCGATATAAAGGAAGGTGAGACCATAATCAAAGATTTAGAATTGGAGAGAAATGGAGGTAATGCAATAGCAATTGGAGGATTACTTACGTATAAAAAGAAGTACGCATTAGCGCTAGGATACGGTGATTATGGCTCTACAGGTAATTTTGCCGCTGCTAAAATAAACGGAAAAGTGATATCTAATAATGCGATTTCAATCTCACCAACTACAGGTTATTACATTTCAGCTGGTGCTTCTTATACGGGCAATAAAAACGGAGTAAGCATCACATACCTTTACGGTAATGCAAATGGATTAAGACAACAGCAAATGTACCAAGTATTAACTGGTATGCCGAAGGAAAACTTTGAAGATGGCAACAAAAGTCAGTTTGTTTCTTTTGCGTATGACAGAAAGCTCTTACCAATTGTTAGCTGCTATTTATCATGTGATCATTTTAGCTTATCGTCAAAACAAAAGAATCCTACTCTGCAAAATGGTATTACTGGAGATTCAGGATGGGCTGTTGCAGTAGGATTAAAGCTGAAAGGATAACGTTCGTATGAAAAACGCATTCGTTCACAGTACTTTTCACGATTGTAAGCTACAACTTGCTGTACTGATAGTGCAGCACTTATGCAAGCTATACCCTTCGAGTAAATACATGATCTGAAATGTATAATGCATCTATGTCTAAGCTTGTGAATAAAAAAAGCCACTAGAAGGCAGTAGTAGATAGAGGAGAGACAAGAAGCAGATATCACATAAAATGATTGAGATCATTGATATCTAAAAGCGCCAGTAGCGATATGAAAAGAAGTGATATATCGCTATGCTTCTTGAAAAAGTATGCATTTTGAAAACTTAGAGAATGAAACAGCTTACTCAAAATGAAAGGTAGACTACGAGTGAAAATCTTTATCGAATCTTTTGGCATCACAACTATGTTTCTTATAGCTACGTTGCTTCTTTCATCGCCTTATAAGAGAAGTTCTCTCGTCAAAAAAACGCTTAATTAAGCACACTCTTAGATGAAGCAAGCTCTATCAACTCCTGCGTAATCGTAGCTTGATGCACTACCGCTTCTTTCGCTGCCTTATAAGAGGAGTTTTCTCGTCAAAAAAACGCTTAATTAAGCACACTCTTAGATGAAGCAAGCTCTATCAACTCCTGCGTAATCGCAGCTTCGATGCACTACCGCTTCTTTCATCGCCTTGTAAGAGGAGTTTTCTCGCTAAAAAAAACGCTTAATTAAGCACACTCCTAGATGAAGCCAATTCTATCAACTCCTGCGTGATCGCAGCTTCGATGCACTACCGCTTCTTTCGCTGCCTTATAAGAGAAGTTCTCTCGTCAAAAAAACGCTTAATTAAGCGCATTCCTAGATAAAGCAAGCTCTATCAACTCCTGCGTAATCGCAGCTTGATGCACTACCGCTTCTTTCATCGCCTTATAAGAGGAGTTTTCTCGCTAAAAAAACGCTTAATTAAGCGCACTCCTAGATGAAGCCAATTCTATCAACTCCTGCGTAATCGCGGCTTCGATGCACTACCGCTTCTTTCATCGCCTTATAAGAGAAGTTCTCTCGCTAAAAAAACGCTTAATTAAGCACACTCCTAGATGAAGCCAATTCTATCAACTCCTGCGTGATCGCAGCTTGGCGATGTTTATTATATTGGATACGTAAATTCTTCTGAATTTTTTCAGCATTTCTATTAGCTGCGTCCATCATAATCATCCTTGATGCATTCTCTCCTACATATACCTCTAAAGCAGTATTATAAAATAAAGCTATAAAGTAAGATGGTATCAACATCTTTAATATCTCAATACTAGATGATGGTTCTAATGCGAATACCTTCTTCGCAATACCACTATTTTTCCTTACTCTATCATATAAATTACGATCTGTATTCTCATCAAGAAAGTTAAATATACCCTGTTTAAATTTTTCTTTATCCTGATCAACTAAAGGAAACAATTTTATCAAACATGGCAATTGCAGAACTGTTGTAATGAAAGCTGGGTACATTACATACAAGAATTTGGCATCGCTGCAAAACTTAGCACAAGAATTGCTTATATCATCTCTGAAGGTTTCAAAGCCTTTCACAACATTAACGTGATGCAGAACATACTCAATTTTCACATTCTTAAACTTCTCCCCTCCTATACGTCTCGCATTCTCGATCACTCTTTTAGCAAAACATACAACTCTTATAGTATCTACCTCTGTCGACTGTAATATATCGCTGTACGCAGATTTTAATTTCTTCATTACGATACTATCGAACTTTCCACATAATCCCTTCTCTGCTGAAAAGAGTACTATTACCGCAATATTCGAAGTTATTTGCTCACTTCCTTTATATAATTCACTAATTGTAAGATTTGCGTACTTACTATCATTTGATGCAATGACACTATCTATAACTTCGTGAAAATGAGAGAGATAATCTGCAGAATGAAACACCATGCTCTTCAATTTCTGAAATCTAGAAGCGGCAATAATCTGCATTGCTTTCGTCAACTTATGTGTCGAAATTACTGCACTTAGTCTATTTTTTAAAGCTTTTAACTGTGGCATCTTTACTTATCGACAATAGTAGTACCTCTAATCCTACTCTCTATAACATCTTTAAAATTCTTTATCAAGCCTTGTATCGGCCATGCTGCCGCGTCTCCAAGCGCGCAAATTGTATGCCCCTCTATCTGTTTTGTAATCTCATATAATTCATCTATCTCATGCAACTGCGCTTTTCCAGATACAAATCTTCGCATAATTCTATACATCCATCCTGTACCTTCTCTACATGGAGTACACTGCCCGCATGATTCATGCATATAAAAGCGCGAAATATTAGCTATTGCTTCTATTACATCCGTAGATTTGTTCATCACTATTATACTGCCAGTACCAAGTGCACTTCCTGCATTTTTCAAACTGTCAAAATCCATCAATACATCATCGCATACACTATAATGCAAAAGAGGCGTAGAAGAGCCCCCTGGTATTACTGCTAGCAAATTATTCCATCCGCCTATTACTCCTCCAGCGTACTCGTTAATCAACGTTTTAAGAGGTATTGACATTTCTTCTTCTACATTACATGGACTATTAACATGTCCAGATATAGAAAATATCTTGCTACCATAATTATTTGGTCGCCCCATACTTTTATACCAATTTGCACCTCTCCTTATAATCGTTGAAATAGAAGCAATAGTTTCTACGTTATTAACAATAGTTGGACAGCCATACAGTCCGCAAACTGCGGGAAAAGCAGGAGGCTTTATACGCGGCATGCCTTTTCGCCCTTCTATACTATTCAGTAAAGCGCTTTCTTCTCCGCAAATATACGCACCTGCGCCACGATGCACAAAGATATCTACATCATACTTATGCTTTGAGTGACTTCCTAATAAGCCATACTCCTCTGCTTCTTTTATCGCATTTTCCAATATTACGGCTTCTTTTACATATTCTCCACGAATATATATATATACGGTACGCGCTTTTACCGCAAATGCCGCAATTAAAGCGCCTTCTATAATTTTATGCGGCTCATATTGAATAATAGCCCTATCTTTACATGCGCCTGGTTCGCTTTCATCTGCATTTACTATGACGTATGATGTAGCATCATTACGTGGCATAAATGACCATTTCATACCAGTACTGAATCCCGCGCCGCCTCTACCTCGTATTTCTGATTCTTTCACAGTTTGTATAACTTGCTCTGAAGTTGTAAGAATATCCTGTATATTGCTCCAATCTCCGCGTCGCATGCAGGATTTTATGTCAATAGATGCTTTTAGATCGATATTTTTAAAAATCTTATTTTTTTCTTTTATCATAAGTACTGTATAAATATCGTCTTCATTGATTTATACCATCAAAAAATCGATATCTTTTCAATATCGAAAAATATTTTATTAATTATTTAAGTATCTCAAGCTTTATTTTGCGCAATACATTCCAAACGACTTTTTTTGATAGAGATTGTCGAAGCATATAAGATGGATGAAATAACGGTACCGCATTAATTTTCACCTCATCATCTGTAATATACTCATTATATTTTTTGCCGTATGGTATCACTTTGCCATGTATCGGCGTAAGTGCTCCTTTATAATATAAGATCGATTCAACGGCAGTAGCGCCCATCAACAGTATTAATGGCGGCTTCACTAAAGCTATATGCTTTTGCACAAAAGGACGACACGTATCAATTTCTTCTAATGTAGGCTTTCTATTACTTGGAGGGCGATAAAAAACAGCATTCGTGATATATACATCTTGTCTCTTGAGTGCAACACTTTTCAGAATATGCTCCAGTAAAGCGCCACTTTCTCCGCAAAATGGTATACCATGCTTATCTTCATTCTCTCCAGGTGCTTCTCCAATAATCATGATTGAAGATTGCGGACTACCATCTGCAAAAACTGTATTCTTTGCTCCTGCTTTTAGCTGACATCCATCAAATTTCATCACTATTTCCCTTAACGATTCAACCGTTGTAATCTTCTCAAGCAATGCTGTAATTTCGTTGCTTGTAGTGCGCTTATTATCTGAAGAAATTGCACTCTCTTCAATTTTCTCATTTACTTTATCCATCACCGTGTTATCCGGAGATTGACTTGAAAAAGCGTTCGTCATTTCTTTACGATTTTCAATTTTTTCAATTTTTTCAATTTCTAACTTTTGAAAGAATAAAATGATTTCATTCATTCTTTCTATAGATTCTGTTTCTAAGAACTGAAAGTTATCATGAATTGCACTATTAATCGCTTTATGCAACTGCACGCATATGATAGCAAGCATTGCTTTTGTGTACCGTATATTATTTGCCATCTAGTAAAGCGCTTAACTATAATACCAAATCATACAATATAATAAGCTACTATACATCTTTAGAAATAAAAAGATTCGGACATCCATAAATAAAATCGTAAAATATAGCTAATCGCTCAACAGTTGGACAATTTCTATACTACTCATTTCAAAAGATCGTTATCCGCTGGTCTCTACATCACTACTTTCAAAATCTTCTCGAATTAAATAGTAAGTACTCAGTAATACTGAGAAAAATCCACAGAATAAAAACTTTTCCTTCATCTTGTTCAAAAATAGTAAATAATATAATTTACTACTTTACTCCGTAGCACCATTAATCCATTTCATCACTTTCTAAAAGTAAGAGAAAGTCAAATAAGATTGTAACTACTGTAAAATCGTCTAGATATATCAGTATAAATTGGTAATATTGCGGTACATGTTTCATTTATTTTTCAGTCAATATGGCAGCGAAAAAAAAAGGTAAAAAAAGCAAAAAAAGTATGCTTTGTAGATTAGTTAGCACAGGTAGTACTGGATTCTTCTATGTACGAAAAAAGAATTCAAAGTCGCTATATAGCCTTGATTGCAAGAAATATGATCCTGTCCTTAGAAAGCACGTGCTATTCAAAGAGAAAAAGATGAGTAGTTAACATCTTTTCACTTTTCTCTTGAAAGGTGCAAAATCATCACTATATATCCTTGTGGATAATTGCGAACTGTTGTTTTCAATATCTACGCGATTTAATTTGATTTATTTTCTATTAAATGAATATGAAAGAGAACATAACGCCTTATTCCGGTAAAATTCTCATTAAGAGAATAACCGAGGAAAAATCAGAGGGCATCATCATTCCTGATAACATGAAAGAAAAACCTACAAGGGGTGAGGTGATATCTGTTGGAAAACCTGTACATAAAAGTGCAAATGAGCATTCTTCCCCTATAGATCTGAAAGCTGGTGATATAGTGATATATACAAAGTGGGCAGGTACAGAAATAGAAAAAGATTCAGGTCTAGTAATCTTATCAGAGAGCGATATTTTGGCTAAAATTTCGAAATAATCGCACTTTTACAGTTATATTTTTTATTAATTCACTAATTTTATCATACGATGGCAACTAAAACATCTTTCGATATAGGTACTAAAGTGCTAAACGGAGTGGAAAAACTCGTTAGTGCAGTCGAAACTACATTTGGCCCTAAGGGTAATGTGGTAATAATTGAACGTTCATACGGCGCTCCTAAAGTTACAAAGGATGGAGTGACAGTAGCAAAAGAAGTAGATCCAGAGGATAAGGTAGAAAGCATGGCAGTAAAAGTAGTACAGGAAGCTGCTTCTCAAACAAATGACAAGGTAGGAGATGGTACTACAACTACTATAGCAGTTGCAGGAGCATTGCTAAAAGAATGCTTCAGAATGAGAGCTTTCGGTATACCATTCAATGAAATCATCTCTGGTATGCAAAAGGCTAAAGAAGAAGCTATAAAAGTGGTACATAAAATGAAAAAAGACATCAAATTTAATTCTGATGAAGTAGTACATGTAGCGACAATCTCAGCAAATAACGATCAAGATGCTGGTAAATTAGTGAGAGATGCGTACCAAGAGGTCGGAGAAGACGGTGTCGTGATTGTAGAACAATCAAAAAGTATGGAAAGCACTCTCGAAGTAAAACACGGTATGCAATTTGACAGAGGATACGTTTCTCCTTATTTCATCACAAGTGGAAGAGAAGTAGAATACTCTGATGTATCTGTCTTACTCGTTGATAAAAAAGTTAGTAACGCTACCGATCTCGTGAATATTTTGAATGTTGTTGCTAAATCTGGGAAGCCACTCATGTTAATTGCAGAAGATTTTGATAATGACGTTATCACGATGTTGCTGGTAAATAAAATGAGAGGTAGTCTTAAAGTAGTACCTGTCAAAGCGCCAGGTTTTGGCGATAGAAGAAAGGCAGTAATGGAAGATATAGCTGTAATCACTGGCGCTACAGTCATCACAGAAGAATTAGGTATGAAACTAGAAGAAGCTACCGTAGATCATCTTGGTTCTGCAGAAAAGATACTCGTAACAGCAAATGATACTACAATTGTAGCGAATAAAGGAAAGTTTCAATCTAAAATCGAAGCAAGAGCTAATGTCATTCAAGAAGAGATCTCTCTTTCAAAATCTGACTATGATAAAGAAAAACTTAGAGAAAGATTGGCTAAACTTAAGGGCGGTGTAGCAATTATTAGAGTCGGAGGAGTAAGTGAGGCAGAGGCTGGAGAACGTAAAGATAGATTTGAAGATGCTATAAATGCGGTAAAAGCTGCAATTAAAGGTGGAGTTGTACCAGGTGGAGGTAAGCTTCTTCTGATGATAAGCAAGGAATTAGATAAGATGACTGGCTTGACAGAGGCAGAAAATGCAGGAAAACAGGCTTTAAGTCGCGCATTGTCTAGACCAGCTAGAATTATTATCGAAAATGGCGGTGAAGAATCCGCTATTATCATTCATAAACTCTTAGAATCTAGCGATAAGAATATGGTGTATAACGTTTTAACAAAGCAATATGTAGATGCTTGGAAAGATGGTATATTAGATCCTGCAAGTGTTGCAGAAGAAGTATTGAAAAACGTAGTTTCTGTAGTTTCTACGTTGCTCGCTTCTAATGCCATTATTACTAAAGTAGAAGATAAAAAAGCACAAAATAATGCAGGTGCAGCTCCTCATTATGGAGATGATATGTATTAGTATACTATCCTGTAGAGTGGTGGAGAGAGCTTCTCCACCACATTTTTTCCTCAACGAGTGGTGTAATCTTATAAATTCTCTCGTAAATTAAGCATTTAGATATTCGCTACTTCGTCGCATTTTCTCGGTAAAAAAATCTTTTTTTTTGATAATGAAAACGAATGTTTTTGATTTACTCTAAATATATCTTCTTCTAACCAATAATTGCTTACTTAGCAGGAAGATGGATGAGAGCTTTTCTTAGAAAAATTCTCAAAATGTTCACGCGAGAAGATGGTAAAAGCCTTTCTTAAGGAGACTTTCAAAATGCCAATGGATTAAGAAGTATGACTCGTTACTAGAAGAAGCACTACATTCCGTACCATAGAATTTACCAAAGCGAAAGAAATCGATATTATGCGTTTTTTTTAGCGAAGCATTATGTAAAAAACAAAGAATATTCAAAGATGGAGAGTAATTTTTCATCTTGAAAAATGCTAAATTCTCTAAATAGAAGCTTTGGACATATATGATATTTATTTACTAATAATTATCAGAGTATGAGAAAAACGGTAATAATATAGAACTGTTAAAAATCACAATTATTTTTCAGTGCGTTGCTTTGCGCAGCTTCACGTCTAACAACTTCATCATCACGTAGCTACTTCATAAACTTCATCATCACATCGCTGCTTCGCAAGCCTTTTCGGCGCGTTGTTACTGTACAAACTTTTTCGGCATGTTGCTGTTTGCATTGACTATGTTATAAAATTCATCTGCTTTTCGCCGCGTTGTTCTACACCACTTCACGTCTAACAACTTCATCATCACGTAGCTACCTCACAAACTTTTTCGGCACATTATTACTGTGCAAGCTTTTTCGGCGCGTTGTTACTGTGCAAGCTTTTTTATCATGTCGCTTAATGATTTCATCATCACATCCTGCTTGTAGAGTGCTTTTTAGTCTTCATAAAAATAACGATATCCTCTATCGGTAGAATGCTTAATAATAGCGCTATTCACAACGCCCTTTGATCGTGCTACTTAAATAACAGCTACATCATTATAAAATTCATCCGCTTTACTCACATTTATCTTGAAGCAGTTTCATCAGACTATTATCGCATTATATATAACGAACTATACATCACTGCGACAGGTGTAACGCCTCAGTATCGCGCGCTGCTATCGTAGAACAAAATGCAATAATACTTACATCACTTTCTATCTCAAATTGCTAAGCTGCAGTATTTTTCAGTTTTGCATTCTCCAGGCGCAGCAAGGAAGTAAGTAGTGACTCATCTCTCATACGATACAGTCCTGTAATATCATTAAGTAGCGTTATAGCTTCTTCTCTCGGTCTTTGAAATACATTTCTTCCTATTATAGAGCCATTACCACCTCCATCTATCGCATACATAATATCTCTTTCAACTTCTCCTATCGCTTTCGTTTCACCACCTGAAAATATCACAATCCTTCTACTATCAAAAGCGGCTTGCATCACTTTTTCTATGCTTATAATCTTCTTATTTTTCAACTGCTCAAAATAATTAGATAGCCCATCCTGCAGCACTTTTATTCTATTTTGCTCTTGTGTACTGTTCAACGCAACAGAATGCTTGCGAAGCTGCTCGAGATAATTAATCGCCAAAGCGATACAACTATAGTCATCCAAGCCATGCATCTTCTTGCTGTATTCATTATCATACCATCGCTCACCATCGGTAAAATACTTAGAAATTTCGCGTGCTATACTATCCATATCATGAATTTTAGGCATTTTCACCTTCACTATATCAGCGCCAAGCATACACGCGATATGCACCGCATACGATATATTATCAACACTCTGCTCTTCTCCCTTCACACCATCTCCACGCGGATAAGACCATATAACTGAGAACAATCCGCGTTCCCTCGCTTCTGCGATCATCCGCGATGCGCGCTCCATCATTCGAACGTTGCTTTTACCTGTACCAGGATATATCGTCATTCCAATACCATCACATCCTAATCTCACAGCATCTTCCGGAGTACTTAATAACGCTTGACTATGCTCACCCTCGTGAATAGCAGAACAATTCGAATTCAACTTCAAGATTTTACAAATCTTTTCATAATTATCACTTCCATAAATTGTCTCCATAAATCCTAACGGTGCCGCAATGCCATTCAGTCCACACTCCACGGCTAAGTCTAGATGGTACAACGGATCATATGCAGCAGGATTTACATCAAAAGACTTTACAGGTCCATGCTCAAATCCCTGATCTACCGCCATTATCACAATACCTTTATCATCACAGACGCCACATTTGATCAACTTCAACAAGCGTTCCTTCACCTCTTCTTCTCTCGCTTTATAATTCTCTTCTATTATCTTACTAAGAGAAAGTATCGCGTCATTCGTTGTTGTGCTATCAGACGTTGTCATGCTATCGGATATAGAAAGATGTAGAATTAATATAGTGAATTGTAAGCTTTCACGTATACCATGCAAGTGTAATTCTCGTAAAAAGTAATTTGCATATTTTTTTCTCCAAGAGTCAGCTAATATTAAAGTATAATCTACTCTTAAGCACTCATAAATATGATGAAAAGCAAAGTACTAATACTAGGTTCTGGCCCTGCAGGATATACAGCAGGCATATATGCTGCAAGAGCATGTTTAGATCCGATACTACTCACTGGTTCAGCCAAAGGAGGACAACTCACTACCACTACTGATGTAGAGAACTACACCGGTTTTCCAAATCCTGTACAAGGTACATGGCTAATGGAACAAATGGAAAAGCATGCACAAAATGTAGGTGTGAAAATAGTAGAGGATACGGCAACGTCAGTAAATTTGCATACATCTCCATTTGAAATTGTCACAGAAAAGAAATTACAGATACACGCTGATACCTTGATCATAGCTACTGGTGCAGTTGCTAAATGGCTACATCTACCAAGTGAAGATAAATTTAAAGGATATGGAGTTTCAGGTTGCGCGACATGCGACGGCTTCTTTTATAGAGGTAGAGAAGTAGCTGTTGTAGGAGGCGGTAATACGGCGCTTGAGGAAGCACTCTACTTATGTAATCATGCTTCGAAAGTGACTATTATACATAGAAGAGATACGTTTAGAGGCGATATGACAATGCAGCAGCGAGTACTCACTCATCCAAAAATAAACATCATTTGGAATCATGTTGTAAATGAAGTAATAGGAGATGATAATCCTAAATCTGTAACAGCGCTTAATATCAAAAATGTCATTACTGGTGCTATCTCTACTCTTCCAATTCACGGTGTATTCATTGCAATTGGACATAAGCCTAATACAGATCTTTTTCACGGAAAAATAGATCTTGATAGCGATGGATACATTAAGACACAAGCAGGTACTTCTATTACCAGTATAAGCGGTGTTTTCGCAGCGGGCGACGTACAGGATAAAATTTATAGACAAGCTATCACTTCTGCAGGAAGCGGCTGTATAGCGGCACTGGATGCGGAAAGATATTTGAGTAAAATGCCATGAACTATACTTTATAGAAGTAATACTATTGACATATAACCTTCTACTCGTTAGGATCTCCAAAATCTTCTACTCTCTTATGAAGAAATGTGTTGTAATAGGAATTTCTGGTGCATCAGGCAGTGGAAAAAGCCTTTTCGCCTCTACTATCATTAAAAATTTTCATTCCTCTGACGTAAGTATAATATCGGAGGATATGTACTACCGTTCTCAAGATCATCTCTCGTTGGAAGAAAGAAAGAGAACAAATTATGATCATCCAGCCGCATTCGAACATAATTTACTCGTCGAGCACATAATGCAGCTTAGAGATGGATTTTCCATCGAAGCACCTACATACGATTACGTACGAAGTACTCGTGCCACGACTACTAAGTTGATTTGCGCATGTTCCGTACTGATAGTAGAAGGCATTCTGCTATTGTATGACGAAGAGTTAAGAAATATGCTGGACATTAGCATATACATAGATACTCCTCTTGATATATGTCTCTCAAGAAGAATAGTAAGAGATATTCAGGAACGTGGACGAACTGCAGAGGGGACAATAAAACAATACCAAGAAAGTACAAGACCTATGTTCTTGAAGTATGTACAACCATCTAAAACGTATGCGGATATCATAGTCCCTCATGGAGGAAAAAATGAGGTAGCAGTAAATATCATAGAAGAAAAAATAAAAAGCATATTAACTCTCTCTAAGAGTAACTATGTACAAACAACAGCATTACATTCTTCCATTTCGTAGTCATGCATCAACTTTTATTACCGCTAATACTCTTTATTCTGATATATCTCGGCGCATTTCTTTCTAGTACCGATAAAAAATCAGTCAAATTGAATATCATTGTACTCGGCATGGCAGTGCAAATAGGATTGTCATTCTTAGTGATGAAAGTTCCATCTATAATATCGTTCTTTAAATTTCTCAGTGATAGCTTTGAAGTAATTACAAGAGCTACTAATGTCGGTGTGGCTACAGTATTTGGAGAATTAGCGCTTGAGCCGCAAAAGAATAACTTTGGATTCGTCCTTGCTTTACACGGCTTGCCTTCTTTGATCGTCGTCTCAACTCTCTGTTCCATTCTTCTTCACTTAGGTATATTGCAAAAGATCATGATGCTTTTATCTATCTTTTACAAAAGCGTTATGAGGATACCGACGGTATTATCAATGGGTGTAGCGGCTACTTTGCTTACAGATAAAAATTTCTCCGCAATGATGAACAGGCCGTACCTTGCTTCATTGTCTAGAGGTGAACTTTTTACAATGTGCGTTGCAGGCTTAGCTTTTTCATCGGTAGCTATCATAGCGGTATACGATAGCATGCTTTCAGCTGTAGTAGAAAGCGCAATCACGCATATACTATCTTCTATAGTGATATCATCTCCTGCAGTAATCACAATTGGAAGAATGATGATACCATATCACGCAGATCTGACTTTTAAACCTCAACATATAAGAAGTACTGACAGCACTAACATCATGAATGTAGTACAGGACGGTATAATAGATGGCGCTAAAACTTGTGTTGCAATCATTGCAATAATTATAGGTATGGTAGCGCTAATATCTTTATTAAATGAACTCATAAATACACTTTCAACCTCTTTAGGGTATAGTCTTACTATTCAGAAAATACTAGGCTTCGTCTTCATGCCTATTGCATTTCTTCTTGGCATTCCTGCATCAGAGTGCTCTACAGCTGCTGGCATTATCGGTACAAAAATTGCGCTTAATGAACTTTTAGCGCTTAATGACATTCTTCTATACCGAGACGTAATATCGCATAATACAATAGTCACACTCATTTATGCATGTTCCAATTTCGCTAATATTGGCAGTACAAGTTTGATGGTCGTTATATACGCTAACTACCTTCCAAACAGAAAGGATGAAGTAACAGGATTTATATTAAAAGCACTGGTAGCTGCTATATTATGTACGTTAAGCACAGCTTCTTTAGCTTCATTTTGGCTACATCTAGCTGCTATATAGAGTTTTGGTCAGTCGCATAAAGTAGAAATAGAAGCGCAGAAATGAAGATGAAATATCTTCGTCGTACGCTAACTAATGTATAATGCGCATGCTAAGAAAATTACCGTATATTGGTAAGCATGATAACTTGTTACGTCAGATAGTGTAAGCTAGCCAATCTTACCTGAAGAGTCGAATTCAATTACTATTTCCTTCCACTCATCATACTTAGTAACTGCAGGCAATTTCAGCAATGGAGATGCATTCTCAAGCGTTAAAATAGCATTAGTGACAAATTTCTTATATGCGTTATTCTCAACTCCTTTACGTTCCATTACTTTAATATCGTATATATTGCCACTTTTAGAGACTTTGAAGCGGATTTTAACATACATTACATCGGTAGCGTGATGATAATCTAAGTAATAATACTCACTAATCTGATCTATAATGGCTTTTTTCTCTTCATCTGATACTCCTTCTTTGGCAAAACCACGCTCCTCACTCGTATTATTTATTCCGTTACTGTTATTTTTCTTGATATTTTTTGTATCCTTTTTACTACCATCTTTCTTGTCATCGCTCTTTCCTTTAGCCGCACTTTTCTTAATATCCTCCTTCTTTATATTTTTCTTAGCATCTTCCTTCTTTTGGCCTTTCTTTATGCTTTCCTTCTTCATACTTTTCTTTGTGTCTTCCGTTTTCTTTTTCTTAGATACGTTTTGATCATTTTTCTGCTCTTTCTTTAACGGCTTTTTACTTTCTGCTTTTTTCTGTGATTTCTCACTCTTTTTTACCGCATCTACATCACGTTTCTTGACTATTTTTTCCTCAGGTAATTGCTTCACTTCATCGATAACTTCTGGTTCTTGAGGTTTCGTATTTTCTATGTGTTCCTGTACCTTACTAAAGGTATGCTCTTCAACACTTTGACTGAAGGTGCGCTCTTCGACGCTTTGATATACTTTATCAAACTCTATTGGAGTACTATTTGGCTCTTCCTGCTTTGCCATTACCTGCGCAATGCTCATTTTCATCGTAGTACTTTGTATTCGCTTTTCTTCATTAATACTTAGTAAAGAAAAGAAACTCACCGCCATGATACATATGCAATGCAGTATTATGGATATTACTATTTCTCGCTTCATATTTACTGATTATCATACGCACCAAGTGCATCAGCTTTACTACAGAGTAGCTTAAAAATTGCTATAGTACCATAACCATTACTATTATTTGCAATATTAAATACTCCATTATGTTCTACTATTATCGATCTAACTATTGATAATCCAAGTCCAAATCCTTTTTTACTCTTTGCCGCTGGATTACCAATCTCATCAAATAAAATACCATTTCCATTATCTTCTACCGATATTACAGCATATTCGTACTCATGAGTAATCGAAATATGAATACGCTTTTGCACTCTACCACTCTCCGCACTAGACATAGCATTTGCAGCATTTTGCAAGAGATTCATCATCACTTGATGGATCTGATTTCTATCACAATCCACATTTATTTGCGTATCAGTAGTTCGTAATTCGTATATCACATCCGCATTCGCTTTCTGCTCTAAGATCATTACTTCATTACATATATCGTAAATATTACATGGTATTAATTTGGC
This sequence comes from Candidatus Fokinia solitaria, assembly GCF_003072485.1. Taxonomy (NCBI): domain Bacteria; kingdom Pseudomonadati; phylum Pseudomonadota; class Alphaproteobacteria; order Rickettsiales; family Candidatus Midichloriaceae; genus Candidatus Fokinia; species Candidatus Fokinia solitaria. Next base: position 305,419 of record NZ_CP025989.1, on the reverse strand, counting down.
TTTCGATACTCTTGCGCTGAGAAATTGCATAAGCATTTTCTTAATATCTTCAATCTTAGACGATATAATATTGACATATTTTTTAAGGGTACGCTGCTCTTCTTCAGGTAGTTTATCAATCAAAGTTGCTTCAATATGCTCTATTGCAAGTTGTATAGGAGTAAGAGGATTTTTTATTTCATGTGCAACTCTTTTAGCAACTTCACTCCAAGCCTTCAATTTATTCACTAAATTCACTTCCGTAATATCTTCTAAAGCTATGATAATGTTCTCCAATTTTTCATTTTCACGGATATAGCATAGCTTCACCAATAAATTTTTAGTATCGCCATTTCTTATAATATTGATATAATGAGAGTCCATACGCTCTTTATCTGATTTTTCTCTAGTACGTACAGCTAAAAGTAATTCAGATATTTCAGGAAATATATCACTACACGACTTAGCAAGATCTACTATACATAAAATAGTACGCGCAGCATTGTTACATACTAGCACCTCGTTCTCATCATTGAGTACTATAATACCAGATAACATCTCTGCAATTATAGTTTCCGTAAATTTTTTCCTAGCTTCTAAAGCATTATTCACATCAATAAGTATTTTATGCTGTGCCGCTATTTTCTCCGACATACTGCTAAAAGCTTTTGATAAAGCATATAATTCTCCACCATATTTCACTTTTGGCAGAATAAAATTATAATCTCCTTTCTTTATTGATCTAGTCGCTTTTATTAACGAAGATAGCGGATCTATGATGAGATAGGATAACTTACTTGCCACAAAAAAAGTGATAAATAATATCAGCAATGATCCTATGATGAATGTAAATAGAACTCTCATCCTTATACTTCTCATATGCGCGATAGATTCCTCATACACTGCTGTAGATAGCTTCGTATCGTCTAAATGCTTCACAATCTCTGGATCTATATATCTGCTTATAATGACGTACAGTGGTAAAAAATCATATTGAGTATGTAATTTGACAATTGCATGAACTTTATTCTCGACTTTGCTCTTATATACAAATATCTCTCCTTTATCCACCGTTGGTAAAGCTTCTCGCAACAATGCTGGATCTAAAAAGATAGTAAAAATACTCCAAGAAGTTTGTAATATCGTCTGCTCCGCATTAAATATCATAATATCCGATAGATTCTGCATATTCGCTATAAAATCCAACACTTTAGTGCCATATTCTCGATCTATCGTCAGCTTCGTAAAATACTTCTCAATCTCTACAGAAGCCATTAAAGCATCAACTTTTATTGTTTTGACATGCTCATTCAAATAGAGTTGCGATACTTCCGTTGTTCTACGTATGCTATTCTTGATTTGAGTTTCAAAATATTTCTCTACTCCGAGATAGTAATATGCACTACCTAAAACACTAGAAAGTACTATCGTCGTCAAAACACCACCTATTACCATCAATAAAATCTTGAATCTCAACGATTGATTCTTTACATATGAAGCTATAGATAGCATATGGACAATACTGATTGTGTTAGCATTTACTTTATTGAAGAAATTTAAGATAAGTTATCATTAAACATTTTATTATAACTATATATTTAAGCTGTAATGCTGATATTCGTCAAAATCTTTTACTCTTTCTACTGAATATCCCTATTTACCTATTGTTTTGTCTTTAAATATATTTTAACATATAGTTGTATGACGAGAATAAGCTTTGCTTCACCTCTTGTCTATGTAAAATTTTTGTAAGATACGTATAGTGAATAAGACTGATCTTATTGCAGAATTAGCCTCTGCTAACAACATAACGAAAGTACAAGCTAGCGCATTCTTGGATTCGTTATTGGATATATGGAAGGATGCTTTAAAACGGAAAGAAGAAGTAAAAATGCTTGGATTTGGTTCATTCTTCGTAAAATTTTCCAAAAGTCGTATGGTGAACAATCCTAGAACTGGCGAAGCAATGGAGATTCCTTCAATGCATCGCGTAAAATTTGCTCCTGGAAAAGCTCTCCAAGACATAATTAATGAATAATTAACTTTTTAATAACTTTTATCTTATCATGTTAAAGAAACTATTTATTTTCGGCGTTGCAGCTTTATCGCTCACCGCTTGTGCAGGATGTAAAACGGAAGTTCCAACTTTAGAAGATGCTGCGGCTCTCACATCTTCTGATGGAGAACTCGCTCAAGCACTGTTAAAATCTCATGCGAATATCGTATATTTCGATTTCGACAAATATAGCTTAGACGCTGCAGATAAACAAAAACTTGATCAAGTATCTGACCTCTTGAAGAAGTATCCTAAAGCTTCTGTAGTAATAGAAGGTCATACCGATTCAATTGGCACAGAGAAGTACAACATCGGTCTCGGTGAAAGACGTGCTAATAGTATAAAACAATATCTCACTTCAAAAGGAGGTATTTCTTCCGAAAGACTGACTATAGTAAGCTATGGTAATTCTGTACCTGTTGCTGATAACAGCACACCTGAAGGCAGAGCACAAAATAGAAGAGGTGTAGTAAACAACAAGTAAATCTCATCTCTGAAAAGAAAATGCACATCTCCATTCTCATGGTGATGTGCATTGCACTAGTTAGTAATTTGGCAGTTGAGGTTCTCCTCTAAAATTTAGCCTATTCTGATATATCGTTTGGCACATATGTATTATTTTATTACAACCGACCATTAAATCAAAAGTATCAGATTGTGTAATAAAAGATGGTATCCTCTGTGCTAATTCTATAGTACATAACCCTTCTGTTGGTTCTCGAAAAGCTATTATTTGCACTGTGAAGCGCATCTCTTTTGACAGTATCATACGACGGAATGTAATATTTCCGTAATGTAATAATATGCGGTATTGAATACTATCAATTTTGGCGTTTTCTTCGCAAAGAGCATCGAATCGCCTCCTTATACTAGTGCAACGTATTCTATTATTACGCTCAATACCTTCAACACGAATATCTTTTACCGTATAAAGATCTTTATCCTTTCCGCATAAACTATCACAAAAACTCGCTCTACATGTTGTAGAATACGCATCTGTAGATGCTTTTCTGAGAAATTCTTTGAGACTTGCTATCTCTACAGTACTCCATTCTTCACTTAGCGTTATATTCTGTACTGTACCACAGTATAATATTTTATTAACTTTATACTTTATACTAGTGCTTTCTAACTGTATGGAAAATAAAGAACATGTACTTCCATCATATACCTCATCCATTACATCTAGTACATCCAGTAAATGGTGTGGTAATTTTATATCTAAACTCACTTCTTCATCTGCTAAATCTGAAGTTTTTACAATTTTGCTTATATTTCTTACGCTATTTTTCTGATATACAATATCGTCAATCTCAATATCTTGATCGCAATTTGTAAAGCCTAGTACTGCTTCATTACGTAAAACTATCTTGAAGCATAACGTATTTAAGTTGGCAATATATTTCATTTTACTTCAATTAATTCAATATTATCACAATGAAATTTCGTAGGATTATGCATCTCTATATGCAAAGAATCTTGTGCAAATCTTACTAAGACATCAAATTCAAACGAGCAAGTAATCGATACATTATCCATTACTGAATCATAAAAGTAGATCATTCCATTATCGTGATTTACTTCATACATTTTCGGATCTACTTTCTCGTGATTCATAAACACATCTACCGTACCATGTACAATCTTTTTAATATGTCTGAATTCAAAATAAGTGCGATTGACGTGATACCGTTTCTTAGCATAGTATTCTTTTCTCTTCTCATCAGAGCATGTCATTACTTCTCTCTCTACTTTATAGTCAGAAATATCTTTAAATCGAAATGCATATAAACTACCTTTACATACTCGGAAGAAAGATAACAACTGCTCGACACTTTCGCGATTTATTAAAAATGGCGTTATGATGTATCGCATTCTGGAGTGTACAAACGTTGTATCATTGATATCACTTCTTAACATCTGATGTGTAGCATTAATATACTCGACGCATTTAGTCGTTTTAGTTACTAATGTAGTCGGTAATCTATAGTCTATACAACTATTATCCATCCTAAGAAGTTAGAAATTCATAATGAATTTAGTGCAATATTTATCACGCGCATAATAGCAAGATACAACTACAATATCCTCGCATTTTGCAGCAACATCGCATCGATATGCAAAATTTATGCCATATATCTCTAATGCGGGAGTATTTTTTTAGAAAATTTTATTTGGAACAATCTTTTTCAGTCCATTGCAATAAGGTATAAGCACTTCCGGTACATCTACTGTGCCATCTTCATTTTGATAATTCTCAAGTACAGCTACCAAAGCCCTCCCTACAGCTACACCAGAACCATTTAAAGTATGCAAGAATGTGTAAACTTTCTTCTGATTATTGTCTTTGACGAAGTATCTTCCAAGCATCCTTCTTGCTTGAAAATCCATGCAATTAGAACAGCTTGATATCTCTCTATACTTTTGCTGCCCTGGAAGCCATACTTCTATATCGTATGTCAGCGCTGAAGTGAAGCCTATATCGCCACTACATAACAAAACTACTCTATAGTGAAAGCCTAAAGATTGCATCAACGTCTCTATGCTATTAAGCATATATTGATGTTCAAATTCACTCGTATCTTCAGTAGTTACGGTAACTAATTCTACCTTCGAAAACTGATGCACTCTAATCATACCTCTAGTATCTTTTCCTGCACTGCCTGCTTCTGAACGAAAGCATTGAGTATGACTCATAAAGCGTTTCGGCAAAGATGTTATATCTACATTGCAATTCGATAGTAAATTTACCAACGGTACTTCAGCTGTAGGTATCAGCCTATACGAAGAATCACATTTAAAAGACTCATTATCAAATTTCGGCAGCTGGCCCGCATTAAACATAGCCTCTTCTTTCACAAGCACTGGTACTGATATTTCTAAAAAGCTATTTTTTCTATGATGATCTAACATAAAATTAGCCAATGCTCTCTCAAGAACAGCTAAATCACCATAAAGATGAACAAATCTAGAGCCTGAAATCTCTGCAGCTTTTTCAAAATTCATACTATGTAGATTTTCACCTATCTCAAAATGCTGAATAGGCTTAAAAGAAAAATGCCTTTTCTCTCCTACTTCCCTAATCACAACATTATCATCCTCTCCGTTTCCCTCCGGCACTCTACTATCTAATATGTTAGGAATCTTTGAAAGAAACGCCTTAAATTTACTCTCTTCTTCCGTTACTGCTGCCGAAGCTTCTACTATCAAAGCTCTAATACTTTCAGCACTTTTTGTAAGCATTTCCTCTTTCTTATAATCTGCACTAGTTCTCTTAATAATGGCAATCTGAGAGGCTATTTCATTCTTTTGTGTATTAAGATCTTGCAAAGTGTTTTTCTTTCTTTTCCACTCATCGAACATACGTATTATCTCTGCAGCAAG